>JAZSAB010000157.1:0-20639 GCA_045601675.1 Faecousia sp. | reverse complement strand
GCAGAACTTTTCACGGGCCAGAGCGCAAGCCTCGTTACCGTCCTTAGCGCCGTCTTCCAGATCACGGAAGTCGGAGGAAACGCCGGACATTGCCAGCATGCCGGACTTCTTGTTCAGCATGTTCAGGCACTCGTCCACGCTCATGCCATACTTATTGCAGATGAACTGCACAACAGCTGCGTCGATATCACCGGAGCGGGTACCCATGGGAACACCAGCCAGAGGGGTCAGACCCATGGTGGTATCCTGGCACTTGCCGTCCTTCACAGCGGACATGGAAGAGCCGTTGCCCAGGTGGCAGTTGACCATCTTGAACTCCTTCTTGCCAACCAGCTCAGCGGTGCGGCGAGCCACATACTTGTGGGAGGTGCCGTGGAAGCCGTAGCGGCGGATAGAGTCGTTCTCATAGTACTCGGTGGGGATAGCGTAGCGGTATGCCTTGGGGGGCATGGTCATGTGGAAAGCGGTGTCGAACACAGCAACCTGGGGAGTCTTAGGCATAACTGCCTGGCAAGCCTCGATACCCATCAGGTTAGCAGGGTTGTGCAGAGGTCCCAGGGGGATGCACTTCTTGATGGCGGTGATGACCTCATCGTTGATGATGCAGGAATCAAAGAACTCCATACCGCCGTGCAGCACGCGGTGACCCACAGCGTCGATCTCGTCAACGCTCTTGATAACGCCGTCCACGGGATCCTGCAGGATCTCCAGGGTAGCAGCGATGGCTTCGGAGTGGGTGGGCATAGGAATGTCCTTAACGATCTTGTCGCCGCTTGCCTTGTGGTTCAGGCGGCCGTCGATGCCGATACGCTCACACAGACCCTTTGCGGATACGACGCCGGTCTCGGGATCCATCAGCTGGTACTTCAGGCTGGAAGAGCCTGCGTTGATGATCAAAATGTTCATTGGAATCTCCTCCTAAAATAAATTTGATTTTCTTTGGTTTTATGATAATATATCCATAGCTGAAACTATTCTATAATAAATTTCAAAATTTCTCAACCCCTCAATGGGAAAATTTTTCAGAAAGGCGGGTTATTTTGAAAATCATCGGAATTATTTGCGAATATAACCCCCTTCATTTGGGGCATAAGAAGCAGATGGATAGGATCCGGGCAGCGCATCCCGACTGCGGCATCGTCTGCCTTATGAGCGGAAACTATGTCCAGCGGGGCGAGCCTGCCATCTTTGACAAAACTTTACGGGCAGAAGCAGCGATTCGCAGCGGCGCGGACCTGGTGCTGGAAATGCCCGTTACTGCCTCCCTTTCCTCTGCAGAGGGCTTTGGCGCAAAGGGCGTGGAGATCTTAGGGGGATTTTGCCACGAGCTTTCCTTCGGCGCGGAGCACCCCAACAAGAACGCCCTGCTTAACACCGCAAAGACCCTTTTGTCCCCGGAGTTTTCCGAGACTCTGAGAGGTTTTCTGGATACCGGAATCTCCTTCCCTGCCGCGCGGCAGAAGGCGCTGCAGGTCCTTGGCGCAGAGGATTCTCTCGTCACATCTCCCAACGACATTTTGGCGGTGGAGTACTGCAAAGCAATTCTCGCTCAAAACAGCAAAATGATCCCCGCACCTATTGGTCGACAAGGAAATTACCACGACGAAAGTCCCGACCCGGAGAACCCCTCCGCCACCTCCCTGAGGATTCAGATCGCAGAAAACGGTGACTGGGAAAGCTATGTACCGGCAACAAGCATTTCCTGCTTCCGGGAAGCACATATCCATAGCATAGAAAACGGCGAACGGGCGATCCTGGGCAAACTGCGCACCATGACCGACGCAGAATTCGAGGCGCTTCCCTACGGCTCCGAGGGACTGTGGCGAAAGCTGATGCACGCCGCCCGAAAATGCGCCACATTGGAGGAGGTTTTCGACTCCGTTAAGTCCAAGCGCTACACCCGCACCCGGCTGAACCGGATGGTGATGTGCGCCTTTTTGGGCATCACAGAAGAAACGCTCCGCTCCCCCGTCCCCTATGTGCGGGTGCTCGCGCTCAGCAATCGGGGTCGGGAGATCCTGAAAAAAGCAAGAGAAACCGGCACATTCTTAAATGCCGGCGAAAAGGCAGACGATCCTTACCAGCTCCTGGAAAACCGCTGGGGTGATCTGTACGGTCTGTTCTCCGCCACCCCGGAGCCTGCCGGCGCGGAACAAAGCAGAAGAATCGTATATGTGGAATAAAAAATGCGCCTCCCGCGGGAGGTGCATTTATTTATTTCTCTTTTACCGCGGAGTCGATACTGCCACGGAAGACTACATACTTAAAGTACAAAAATTCCAGCACAAAATTGGCGATCATCGTCAGCGCCTGGACGATATAGTCGTTCCAGCCGATGGCTACCAGAGCATCGCCGCCCCAGGCAGACAACGGGGAGAATACCACATAAAACGCGGCTACCTTCAGCATGGCGATGGGCACATTATTGGCAGAGCGGAAAGTAAGCTTCCGGTTTAGTGTAAAGTTCCACAGCACGGAAAGCACCAGCGCCACCAAATTGCAGACCCAAAAATACGGGATCTTGAACACATCGTGCAGCAGTGCAAAGGCAACTGCCTGAATGATACCGGCGCTGATGGAAAGCAGGGTAAATTTCACTGCCCGGAGAAACTCTGTCTTTTTGTTCATAGCATTACTTCCTCTTATAGTAGCAAATATCGTACCGGATGCCGTTTTCCTCGCCGGACTGCAAAACCTTCTGCAGCTGCCAGGCGGGATCTTCGTCTAAGTTGGGAAAAAAGGTATCGGACGCGGGGGTTGCGTGAACTTTCGTAATGTATGCCCCATCGCAGTAGGGCAGCATCTGCTTATACACGCTGCCGCCGCCGATTACCATTGCCTTTTCGGCGGTCTTTGCAAGCTTCGCCGCCTCCTCGGTGCTGTGGCAGACCTCCACACCGGGAATCTGTGCATCTCCACGGGTCAGCACCACGTTTACCCGGTTGGGCAGGGGCTTTCCTCCGGGGAAATCCCCGAGGGTCTTTCGCCCCACGATCACCATAGCGCCCTTTGTGGTCTCCCGGAAAAATTTCCGGTCCGCGGAAAGGGCCACCGGCTGGGTGCCGTTTGCGCCGATGCCCCAGTCTTCATATACCGCAACGATCAGTTCCATAGGTCACCTCAAATTGCCATGGGAATTTCAAAATCAAAGGGATGGAACTGATAGTCCTCCACCTTGAAGCTGTTCTTGGTAAAGTCATAGAAATCGGTGATGCTCTCGTCCAGGGTCACCTTGGGCGCAGGATAACCCTCGTTTTCCAGCATTGCCTTGACAGCGGGAATATGGCGGTCGTAAATGTGGCAGTCGGCGATCACATGGACCAGCTCGCCTGCCTCCAGACCGGGGACCTGGGCCATCATCATAAGGAGCATTGCGTACTGGCATACATTCCAGTTGTTGGCAGTCAGCATATCCTGGGAGCGCTGATTGAGAATGCCGTTGAGGGTATTGCCGCTGACATTGAAGGTCATGGAATATGCGCAGGGGTACAGGTTCATCTCGTGGAGATCCTGGAATGTGTAGATATTGGTGAGGATCCGGCGGGAAGCGGGGTTGTGCTTCAGATCGTAAATCACGCGGTCCACCTGGTCGAACTCGCCTTCCTTATACTGGTGCTTCACACCAAGCTGGTAGCCGTATGCCTTGCCGATAGTGCCGTCTTCGCCTGCCCACTCGTCCCAGACATGGCTGCCCAGGTCTTCGATACGGTTAGACTTCTTCTGCCAGATCCACAGAAGCTCGTCCAGGGCGGACTTCCAGTAGGTGCGGCGGAGCGTCATAAGAGGAAACTCCTCTTTCAGATTATAGCGGTTTACCACACCGAACTTCTTGACAGTATGGGCGGGAGTTCCGTCTGCCCAGCGGGGGCGGACCTCCAAATCCGTATCGTAAAAACCGTTCTCTAAGATATCCAGGCATGTCTGCCGGTAAAGTTCGTCTGCTCTGCTCATAATTGCATCCTCCCCAAATTTTTTATTATTGTACCACAGCTATCGACGGATTTCCACATCTTTTTTCACAAAAAAGCCACGGCAGGCGTTAGCCTTGCCGTGGTTTTTCATTAGGTATTTCTGAATCTTGACAGGAAATCCTTGGTCTCCTGCTTTTTGGGATTGCCGAAAATGTCCTCCGGAGAACCCTGTTCATAGATCACGCCGTCGTTCATATACACCACCCGGTTACTTACATCCCGGGCAAATGCCATTTCGTGGGTGACCACCAGCATGGTCATGCCCTCTTTTGCCAGGTCCTGCATAACTTCCAGGACCTCGCCCACCATTTCCGGGTCAAGGGCGGAGGTAGGCTCGTCGAAGAGCAGAACATCGGGGTTCATTGCCAGCGCCCGGGCAATCGCCACACGCTGCTTCTGACCGCCGGAGATCTGCCGGGGCTTTGCGTTGATGTAGGGAGCCATGCCTACCTTATGCAGGTAGTACATCGCGGTCTTGCGGGCCTCTTCCTTATTTCTTCCCAGCACCTTCATCTGACCGACCATACAGTTCTGCAGAACAGTCATATTATTAAAGAGGTTAAAGGACTGGAACACCATACCCACATGCTTGCGGTACTCATGGGCTTTTACCTTGCGGTCCGCCACATTCTTATCCTTATAAAGGATCTCGCCGGCGGTGGGGGTCTCCAGCAGGTTAATGCAGCGAAGCAATGTTGACTTGCCGGAACCGGAAGCACCGATGATGGAGATCACATCGCCCTTAGAAACGGAAAAATCGATATCCCGCAGCACCACATTACTGCCGAAAGCCTTGGATAAGTGGTTGATCTGTAAAATCTTTTCCTGCATATCACTTATCCTCCTTGTATTCTCTGCTGCGCTCCTCGAAAGCCTTATGCTTATCGGGGTGGCTGTAAGTACCGGCGGACATGGTAAGGCTGTCGACCTCCACCAGCTTATAGCTGCCTGCGCCGTCCATCTTCTTCTCCCACATACGAAGCAGGAAGGATGCGATGAGGGTCATGGTGAGGTAGCCCACCATCTCGATGGCTGCGGAGGGGAAGTACTGATAAGTGGTACCGGCAACGCTCTTGTGGATACCAAAGAACTCGGTGTAGCCGATGATGCTCATAACAGAGGTATCCTTGATGTTGATGATCAGGTTGTTGCCGATCTGGGGCAGGATGTTACGCAGCGCCTGGGGCAGGATCACATGGATCATGGTCTGCCAGTGGGTCATACCGATGGCCTTTGCACCCTCGGTCTGACCGGGGTCGATGGAGATGATGCCGCCGCGGACGGATTCTGCCATATAGGCGCCGGTGTTAACAGAAACGACAACAAATGCGCAAAGCCAGACGCTGTCCCAGCGCATGGCGTAGTTTGTAAAGTAAGGCAGGCCGTAGTAGATCACCACCGCCTGCAGGATCATGGGCGTTCCACGGAACACTTCCACATAGATCTGATTGAAAATGCGGATCGCACGGAGCAGGATACGCTTAAAAATATTGTCGTTTTTTGTATAGGGGATGGTGTTGAGCACACCGCACAGCAGACCGATGATGCAGCCTACCGCTGTACACAGGACCGCGATGTGGATGGTATTCCACACACCGGACAGGTAAAGACCTGCGTATTCATTCCAAAGACGGACAATGTCCTGCCCAAGCTTTGCAAATATGTTCATGGGATCGCTCCTTTTCTATTACGGCAATATGCGGAAGCGTTGCCGCTTCCGCATACATTTGAGACTTACTCCTCGATGGGCTGAACTGCGACAGCTTCTGCCATCAGGGCATTGAAGTCGTCAGCGGTCATAGGATCAAGAACCTTGTTCATAGCCTCCAGCAGAGTCTTATTGCCCTCGCGGACAGAGATACCAATGTTGACTTCCTCATCGGAGACCTGGAAGTCATCCTCAGAACCTGCGAAGTCCAGGATGGTCAGGTTGGGATAAGTGATCACAGCGCCCTGTGCGGTGGGCATATCGGTGCAGACAAATTCTACAGTGCCGGAGCTGACAGCCATCAGCATTGCGCCTGCGTCGTCGGCAGCGGACTGAACGTCAGCGCCCTTGATCTGGGGCAGGCAGGTGTCGTACCAAATGGTGCCTCTCTGGGAGGTGCAGGTGCCGGAAAGCTCGGAAATGCCGGCTGCGCTTGCCAGAGCAGAATCCTTCTGAACCAGGCAGACGATGGATGCGTAGATGTAGGGACCGGCAAAGTCAACCAGCTCCTCACGCTCAGCGGTCATGGACTGACCTGCGATGGCGCAATCGATCTCACCGGTCTGCACGGCGGGTACCAGGGAGTCCCAGTCCAGCTTCTTAACTTCCAGCTTCCAGCCGTTGGCTTCGCAGATCTTCTTAGCCATCATAACGTCGTAGCCGTTTGCGTATGCGCCGGGAACGTTTGCGATGGGAACTGCGCCGTTGGCGTCATCAGTCTGAGTCCAGTTATAGGGAGCGTATGCACATTCCATACCGACGGTGAGCACACCGTCTTCCACGCCGGACTTTGCGCCGCCGCCACAAGCTGCCATAGACAGCACCATCATAATTGCCAGAGCCATTGCGATAATCTTCTTCATTTTCTTTTCTTCCTTTCAGTCTTGAAAAATAAAAAATCGAATCGCTTCGTCAAGCGATCCGACAGATATAGCAATATTATAGTATTACCACACTGCTTCGATAGCGCTTCACAAAGGTTTGTGACAGTCCGGCAGATGTTCTCTGACGACCCAGCGCAGAAGACTCAGGCATCTTCCTTGCTTCGGCGGTCTCCCCTTTCCCCTACCGCGGCTGCCTGGCCTTGCGATACGGTACTTTTGAATCCCGCGCCTCTATCTCGCGATTCAATTTTCGTTATCCTAACACGGAACGTTCGTTATGTCAACCCTATTTTTATCTTTTGTATACATACACAATCGTATGCGCAGTAAACACAGTTGTTTTGTGCAGGAAAACAAAAGCACCGGGATCCATTAAAGATCCCGGTGCTAAAATTACGCTTAGAACAGGACGCCGCCCTTAAAGCCATCATCCTTGCCGCCAACCACATCGAACTTATCGTCTATTCCGGAGCCACTGTTATTGCCGTTGCCGCCGGTATTATCGTCGTCCTTGTTATTGCCGTCGCCTCCGCCAATGTCGTCGCCGCCTACTGTGGAGTCGTCTTCCGTTGGCTCGGTCGTCTCGGTTTTATCCTCGGTAGGCTCAGTCGGGTCCTTGTCTCCCTCGATAGGCTCAGTCGGGTCCTTGTCTCCCTCGGTAGGCTCAGTCGGGTCCTTGTCTCCCTCGATAGGCTCAGTCGGGTCCTTGTCTCCCTCAGTAGGCTTAGTTGGGTCCTTGTCTCCCTCGGTAGGCTCAGTCGGCTCCTTGTCTCCCTCAGTAGGCTTAGTTGGGTCCTCGTCTCCCTCGGTAGGCTTAGTTGGGTCCTTGTCTCCCTCGGTAGGCTCAGTCGGCTCCTTGTCTCCCTCAGTAGGCTTAGTTGGGTCCTCGTCTCCCTCGGTAGGCTCAGTCGGGTCCTCGTCTCCCTCGGTAGGCTCAGTCGGGTCCTCGTCTCCCTCGGTAGGCTCAGTCGGGTCCTTGTCTCCCTTTGTTGGCTTAGTGTTTTCGGAGGAATCACCAGAGCCGTTACCGTTGTCGAAAACATCTTCATTCACAATATCACCGTCAATCACGGGCTCATTGTTTCCGTCAGTGGTATTCATGGTTACCTCGGTAGTACCGGTGGGATCCTCTACATCCGCTGTGGAGGCTTGGGAAGTATTATCATCCGCCGGAGGCGCATCCGGCTTAAAAGGATCCACTATGTAAAGCACAATGCATGCAATAACCAGTATGGCTGCAAGTGCGATCATACCAATCTTTATCAGCATGCGTTTTTTCTTGTCATTCAAGAACATATACTCTCCGCCTTTCTGAAAAGTACACACTTCTCACAATATTTATATATATTTTATTATATTTTCCCAATTCTGTCAACCGGAATAATAAAACAGGAGCGCACCCGCAGGCGCGCTCCCAACAGATCCTTATTTCTTACGGAAAGACATACAGTCGGTGCACTGGTCCATAGTGGGGTTGCCCTCGTGGGTACCAACCATAATGCGCTCCAAAGAGCAGTAGTTTGCATCACCGCAGTGGTGTGCGCACTGGGAAACGGTGCATTCGATGCACTTATTGGCATGACAGTTCATAGGTTCTCCTCCTTTTCCTGTGATACCGATATTGTTTCCCGTTGCGTTTCATTTATGCAAAATTTTTTCAAGCCGGGAGACGGCAAAGACCGCCTCCCAAAGCCACACAGCTGCCGCAGCTTTGCAGCCGATGCCGTGGTCTGCTGCTTTCCATACTATCGGCTGGACAAATTTTTTGTGCAAAAAACTTTTCACAAAGCCTTATCTATGATATGATGGACAAAAGGAGGCGAATATTTTGCAGAAGAAAGTAAACAGTATTATTGAAATACTGAAAGAAAAATATCCGGATCCCGTATGCGCTTTGCATTACAGCAAGGACTACGAGCTCATGATCGCCGTGCGGCTTTCCGCCCAGTGTACCGACGCCCGTGTAAATATGATCACCCCTGCCCTATTTGAAGCCTTTCCCACCCTGGAGGCTATGGCAAAGGCGCCCATCCCGGCAGTAGAGCAGTACATCCACTCCTGCGGTTTTTTCCGGCAGAAAGCAAAGGACATCGTGATTGCCTGCCAGATGCTTCTTGAAAAGCACGACGGAAAAGTTCCGGGAACCATGGAGGAGCTTTTAAAACTGCCCGGCGTGGGCAGAAAGACTGCGAATCTTCTCCTGGGCGACCTCTATGCCGTGCCCGGCAGTGTAGTCTGTGACACCCACTGCATCCGCATCTGCGGGCGCTTGGGTCTTTCCAAAGGAAAAGAGCCGGAAAAGGTGGAAAGGCAGCTTCGCGCCATCCTCCCTCCGGAGGAGAGCAGCGATTTTTGCCACCGTATCGTGCTTTTTGGACGGGAAGTTTGCACCGCCCGTTCTCCAAAGTGTGCCCAGTGTCCACTGGCAATGCATTGCTGCGAAGTGAATTTATAGAAATCATCCCCCCAATGTCTGCATAGTCTGTGGACAAGGGGGGATTTTCTTGCGCAAAAAACTACCCATCTTTTATAGCGCCCTTATGCTCACAGCCGTAAATCTGCTGCTTCGGTTTGTTTCCACATCCTTTCAGGTCTATCTTTCCGGGCGGATCGGTGCCGCCGGTATCGGACTACTACAGCTTGTTCTTTCCGTGGGAATGATGGCGATGACCGCCGGCATTGCGGGGGTACGCACCGCAACCATGTACCTGACCGCTGAGGAATTGGGAAAGAAGAAACCGCAAAATGTGCTTTTTGTGCTGTCCGGCTGCTTTCGTTACAGCATTGTTTGCAGCACGGTGATCTCCGCCTGTCTGTTTCTCTTTTCAGATGCCATCGCAAGTGCATGGCTGGGTGATCCGGGCACCGCGGACGCCATTCGCCTTTTGGGCGCGTTTCTGCCTGTCAGCTGCCTGTGCGGTGTGATGACCGGGTACTTTACCGCCGCAAACCGCATCAGCACCCTCTCTGCAGTTGGGGTATGCGAGCAAGCTGTTTCCATGGCAATTACCATGCTCCTGCTGAGTACCTGGGCAGACAGCGATGCCTACCGCGCCTGCCAATGCGTGGTGCTGGGCAGCGGTGCCGGGAGCATCCTCACTCTTTTATGTTTGGTCATTCTGCGTATCAAGGAAAGAGCGCCAACGGGAAGCAGGATCCCCGTAGCAAGACGGCTTCTGCGCACCGCCGCGCCCCTTGCCCTTGCCGACGACTTGAAATCCGGCATCTCCACCGCAGAAAACCTGATGGTCCCAAAACGGCTGGCGCTCTACGCCGGCACGGATGATCCCCTTGCTCTGTTTGGCACTGTATGCGGCATGGTCTTTCCGGTGCTGATGTTTCCGGCGTGTATTCTCTTCAGCCTGGCAGAGCTGCTGATCCCGGAACTTGCCCGTTGCGCCGCCGCGGGAAGCAGAACGCGGATCGCATACCTTACGAAACGCAGCCTGCGGATCGCCATGCTATACGGCTTTTTGATGGGCGGATTGATGTTCCTGCTGGCAGAACCCCTTTGTCTTCGTCTTTATAAGAGCGAGAGCGCGGGAATGTACCTCACCCTTTATTCTCTTCTTGCGCCTATGCTCTACTGCGATGCCATCACCGACGCCATCAACAAGGGATTGGGGCAACAGAAGATCTCCGTACGCTATAACATCCTCACCGCGGGGATGGATGTTGCGTTTCTGTATCTGCTGCTTCCGAAATACGGAATGGGCGGTTATTATTTCAGTTTTCTTGTGACCCACGCGGCTAATTTCCTGCTAAGTCTGCGACTTCTTGTAAAGACTACAGGTATTCAGATTTCTTACAAAGCGATACTGCTCACCGCCGGGGGCGCTCTTGTATCTGCTTTTCTCTGTATGCGCCTGTCCCCCATCGCAGCCGCGTTTTCCTTCCTGCTGCTTTTCATCAGCATACTGACGCTCCTCGGTGTCCTAAAAAAAGAAGACGCGCTATGGATCAAGGGGCTTATATAAAACTACAATTCTATTTACAAAATTTATCCGCTTTGGTATACTAAGGACATCCTACACTTGCATTTTAGATAAGGGAGATAATTATGGAAAAGATCAGAATTCAAGATGACCTGTATACCTATGTCAACCAGGCAAAGCTGGAGGAGCTGGTCATTCCCGACGATATGCCCGTTGCCGGCGGTTTCGCAAGCCTGGACACCGATGTGGAAAAGCTCATGATCGGTGAGTTTAACGCTATGTGCAAGGATGCCTCCTATCCCAACGAGTACCTGGAAAGGGCCTGCACCCTGTTCACCCTCGCAAAGGATGTAAAGCGGAAGAAAAAGCACGGCATCAAGCCGGCGCTGAAGAACCTGGCGATTCTCAAAAAGCTTGGCACTATGCGCGGCTTTAACCTCCACGCCAAGGAGCTGATTCTAAAGGGTATCGCCATGCCCATCAGCATTGCGGTAGAGCCCAATATGAAGGACACTACCCACCACTGCGTTATGGTCCAGGGGCCCAGCGTGATCCTGCCGGATGTCACCTACTATAAGGACGAGCAGAAGAAAGAGCAGCTGCTTGACCTGTGGAGCGGCTTTGCAAAGCAGGTGCTGGCCATTGCCGGTCACAAGGAGGAAGAAATCGATCTCCTCATCAAAGATACCCTTGCCTTCGACGCTCTGCTTGCAAAATATGTAAAGAGCAACGAAGAGTGGTCCGAGTACACCAAGATGTATAACCCCATGAAGACCGGCAGAGTTGCCGGCATGGTAAAACCCCTGAATCTGAAGCGTCTGCTTTCTGATTTGTTCGGAGAGCTTCCCGGGGAGATCATCGTTTCTGAGCCCAGATACTTTAAGAATTTCAAGGAAGTATTCAACCAGGATAACTTCCAGATGTACAAGAACTGGGCCTATGTAGTTACGCTAATGGGTAGCTGCAGCTTGCTCTCTGAGCAGCTGCGTGACCTGGGCGGCGCTTTCCGCAGAGCCCTTTCCGGCATTGCCGCAGCCTCTTCCCCCGAAAAGTTTGCTTATCAGCTTGCCTCCGGTCAGTACAGCGAGCCTGTGGGTCTGTACTACGGTAAGAAATACTTTGGCGAAGAAGCCAAAAAGGACATTACGGAGATCGTCAAGCAGATCGTCGCTACCTACCAGAAGCGGATCGCGACCAACGACATCTTAGAGCAGGCTACCAAGGATAAGGCGATCCTGAAGCTCAACAAGATGGGTCTTAAGCTTGCCTATCCCGACCGTGTGGAGGATATCTACAGCAATCTGGTATTTGATGAGAGCAAGTCCCTCTTCGATATTGTTTCCTCTCTGAGAAAGATCCGCATGGAGGATAACTTTGCGAAGCTCAACCAGGAGGTGGATCGCTCCCACTGGGCAATGCCCGGACACATGGTAAACGCTTGCTATGATCCCTTTGTCAACGATATCACCTTCCCCGCAGCCATTCTGCAGCCTCCCTTCTACTCTATCCATCAGACCAGAAGCGAGAATTTGGGCGGTATCGGCGCGGTGATCGGTCACGAGATCTCCCACGCCTTTGACTCCAACGGCGCCAAGTGCGACGAGTTGGGTAACCTTAACAACTGGTGGACAAAGTCCGACGAGAGAGCATTCAACAAGAAGGTCAAAGCAATGATCCGCCAGTTTGACGGCATTGAACTCCCCTGGGGTACTGTCAACGGCAAGTTCACCGTCAGTGAAAACATCGCCGACAACGGCGGTATGGCCGTCACCCTGGATATTATGTCCCAAACCGAGGGTGCTTCCTTTGAGGAGTACTTCTCCAACTGGGCAAGGGTATGGTGTCAGAAAGCAAAGCCTGAATACCAGGCGCTTCTGCTCCAGGTGGATGTCCACGGTCCCTGCTATCTGCGTGCCAATATGCCTCCCAGAAACTTCCCTGAATGGTATGCCGCCTTCCATGTTAAGAAGAGCGACGGCATGTACCTGGCGCCCTCCAAGAGAGTGGTTGTTTGGTAAAAACGCAAAAACCGGGACACCTCAAACGATGGTGTCCCGGTTTTATTTCAGTAATCCTGCGTTGTTTGCCGGTCAGAATCTCACCGACCGTTCGATTCCGCTTGCATAAAAAAGCAGGACACCCCTTGCGGGGTATCCTGCTTTTTTGGTGCCGGCAACCGGAATCGAACCGGTACGGATTTTACTCCGAGGGATTTTAAGTCCCTTGCGTCTACCTGTTCCGCCATGCCGGCAACTCCACGCAATCATAACACAGTTTTTTCTATTCGTCAAGTAAGAGAAAGAAAGCGGGACACTCCTTTCGTAAGTGTCCCGCTTTGCGTATATTACATTGTATCACACAGTTCGTCCAGGATGCCCAAATCCCAGGCAAGGCGGGAAAGCACATACTTATCCCGGATGTCCTTGGTCGCCTTGAATGTTGTGCGCAAAGCATCCGTATCCACGCCGAAGGATTCGGGAGAGCGGGCAATACCGATGGTATCCAGCAGCTTTCCGATCTCCTGGGCAGAGGGGATCTCCTCCTCCACGATCTTCAAAATCTCATCCCAGTGGTCACAGATAAACCGGAATCTTGCGGGGTGGGTAGCTTTGTTGTACTTGCCCTCTTTTTCTTCCGTGGCGATCATTGTTTCTGCGCTTGCGCCAAGGAAATCGCGCAGGGTCTCTTTCCAATCATCGTAGGAAAATGCCGCAACATAAGCATTCGCCTTTTCTTCGTTGGGGGTAACGGTCTTTACCTTTTCATAGAGCTTTGCGGCGATGTATGTGCCGATGGCGCACTGGATGCCGTGAAGCTCTGTCTTCGTACCGAACTGCAGACCGCGCATATCCCAGACATGGCTGAAGTAGTGCTCTACGCCGGAGGCGGGGCGGGAAACCCCTGCGTATGCCATGGCAAGTCCGCCAATGACCAGACCTTCAAAGACAGCGGCGACAGCTTCTTCGTCCCCCTTCAGAAGACCGTCTGCGTTATCGGTACACTTGCGAAGAGCGGTACGGACCAGTTCCGCCACCCGCTCGCAGTAGTACTCGCCGGTGATCAGGTGGGCGATCCGCCACTCGGCGATGCTGATGTACTTTGCCAGCATATCGCCAAGTCCTGCCGCCAGCATATGGGCGGGCGCGTTCTTTAAGATATCCACATCGCCGATGATCACATTGGCGCAGCGGGTGTTTAAGGATGCCTTCAATTCATCCCGGTCCATGGAAGAGGTGGCGCTGGCATAGCCGTCCATAGAAGGGGCAGTGCCTACAATAATATAAGGAAGCTTGCTGATAGAGCTCAGCACCTTACCGGTATCGTTCATAACACCGCTACCCACAGCGATGACGATATCGCAGGTGGGGTCAAAGTGGAGCATCACAGAGCCCACGGTCTTTTCATTGGGAGGCAGTGTGCCCTCGTGGAAGGAGTAGGAAACATAGGGGATTTCTGCCTGATCCAAGACCTGGCAGACCGCCTTTCCGGCAGCTTCAAAGGTATTCTTATCGGAGAGGATAAAGGGCTTTTTCGCGCCGTAGCGGGCGATGATCTCCGGCAGCCGGGCGATGACGCCTTTGCCGACGATCACATCGTCGATGTTTGCGGTGTGGTAGCGTCCGCAGGCGCATTTTTCATTTCCAAGATAGTGTTCCATAGCGGCACCTCTTTATAGTTTGATATTCAAGAAAATTATAGACCTTTCCTCGAAATCCGTCAAGGAGGTTGCGAGCGTTGTTCAATAAGATTTTTCTAATACAACCCCGCGGGGCTACCGAATCGGTAACCCCGCGGGGTGTTTTTTATAATCCAAGTAACTGCTTTTTCTTTGCGTCAAATTCCTCTTGGGTGATAACGCCGCCATCTAACAAATCCTTAAACTTTTTAAGTTCATCGGCAGCAGAAGTCTGCTGAACAACTGTTCCTTGTGCTGTCTTATTTCTTTCGATGTCTTCATCGGTTGCATCAACGAGGTCTTTTGAGCCGCACTTGGGACACTTGCTATAATCGACAATTCTACTCAACTTGTCCTCAGCAGTTTGCAGATTCGTAGAACTGGATGCATGATAACCTGCCAATACTCCGGTCAAAGCCGTTACACTAGAGCCAACGGCGCCTTTAGCAAGTCGCTGATTCTCTTCCAAATCTTTAAAGGTGTAACAAAAGATGTGTCCGCATACATTGCAACGCTTGCGGAAACCTTCCCTTTGTAGTTTCTCATATGCTTTTACCTTTGCATTGGCATCCTCACCACGAACGGTGGCAAGAATGTATTGCGCAGCCTTTTCACCGTCTTCTTTTTGCTTTTTAGGGTAAGCTAAAGTCGCAAAATCAAATGCACCGCTTCCATAGAACACCTGAATTACACCATTAGAATTACCAGGGGAAAGAGGTGTGTGTTGTGCGCTGGTGATGGAAGACAATTTAATTTCCTTTTTGCCGACGATGACGCACTCGTCTTTGAGCGTCCATTCTTTCATCATGAATGCTTTAAACGTCATATTCATTTCTCTTACCTCCATAAGTACGCGTTTAGCGACGTAGCAGAAAAAGATTCCCTTCTCCGCAAAGCATTAACCGATATTGGTTAATATGATTATATACCAAATTCGGTTATGATGTCAAGTAGGAAGAGAGGTGCGGCAAATGATCTCCTACGACAGTTTATGGACGCTTATGAAACAGCGTGGAATTTCCCAGTATGCTCTCATCAAGCATCACCATATTAGCCCCGCGCAGATCACCCGCCTCAAAAGAAACGAAAGCGTCAGCACCCACACACTGGAGGTATTTTGCCGGATCCTCCGCTGCGACATCGGCGATATTGCCCACTACATCCCCGAAGAAGAAAACTAACCCCGTCAAGCCGACATCGGTTTGACGGGGTTTGATTATTCTATGTGGAGCTGCTGTATCCCCCACCGGCGGCGCAGAGGCTTGTCCCGTTGCGGTGCCCGACATTCTCGTCGGTGCGAACACCTTCCCCGAGTGCCGCCCCCTGCCACTACGACTCGCTAAGAGCCGCCTTCGGCGGTTGCTCGCTTGCATGGCGCCTGCGGGCGCACATCGCTCGGGTCGCTCCTCCCGTCACTGGCGGTGCTCCCCTCGCTCCCCAAATTTTCACTGGCTACCGTCCTCCCACAAAGTGGACTTTGTGGGAGTCCTTACGACCTCGTGATTTTAATCTGCGCTTTGCGCATGGGATGAGGTCGCCAGTTCTTACTCTAAAAGAAAAAAAGAACTCCAATCCCTATTGGGATCAGAGTTCTTTTGGAGCTGCTAGCCAGATTTGAACTGGCGACCTCATCCTTACCAAGGATGCGCTCTACCGACTGAGCTATAGCAGCAGACAGCTTGGGTATTATATCGCAGGTTTTCTGAATTGTCAACCCCATTTTTCAAAATTCTGCAAGAATTTTATCTGCTGCCCACTCGGGGGTAGATGCATAGGAAAAACGCTGTCCCCGGTAGGGGAAAGTGATGCGGCAGGAATAGAGCATAGGCGCATTTTCCGGGGCGCGGCTGCCGTATTTGTGGTCACCAACCAGAGGGAATCCACGGCTGGAAAACTGCACTCTTATTTGGTGGCTGCGTCCGGTATAAAGCCGGATGTGGACGAGAGAACGCTCTGCCATCTGTAAAGTACGGAACGCAAGCTTTGCTTCTTTTACACCGCTGCGGGGGCGTGTTACCACAAAGACCTTATTCTTGCGGCTATCCTTAAAAAGAAGGTCCATCCAGGTGTCCGCTTCCGGGGGCGTTCCATGGACCAGGGCAACATATTCTTTCACCATATCGCCGTTTTGGATTGCTTTTGAGAGCTCGGCTGCGGCGGCTCTGGTGCGGGCATAGACCATTACGCCGCCCACATTCTTATCCAGGCGGTGCAGCGGGAAGATGTCACCGGCGAACTGCTCCTTGAGCTTGGCAGGAACTTCCCCTTCGGAATCCAGCCCCACGGGCTTTATGCACACGATCAGGTTGTTGTCAGAATACAGGATCTCCACGACTGCACCTCCTTTTTTATTGAGTATAGCAAATGCGCTCCGGTTTTGCAACGAAAGGAATACGAAATTTCCCCTTGATATTTTAGAAAAGGTGTTGTATAATACGGGAGCACCTGCCGGTGTGATGGAATTGGTAGACGTAGTGGACTCAAAATCCACCGCTGGCGACAGCGTGCCGGTTCGAGTCCGGCCACCGGCACCAAAAAACTAGCAAGCTTGAAGAAAGGCTTGCTAGTTTTTATTATAATTTGCATTCCGTAAAAATTCTATGGCAGAATCGCTATGCACAACTTTCCCTTGCCCAACGAGCAAGGGAAAGTTGTTTTATGGCATTATTCAGAAAAAATCCAAATGCCCTTTCACAATTTCCCGGAAGTTCCCAACTTCACTGGTGTAATTACAACGGGAAAGCTCAGCAGAAATAATTTCAAAGGCTTTTCTATTTCGGCTGTTATCTGCAAACGCTTCTGCCACAGATACTTCATTATGATTCAATCTAAGAATGATTCTATACATGATACCGCTTATGTACAGCTGGAAAGGTAGAATTCTACATTCTAAATACTCATCTGCGATCTTTCTTAATTTTGCATAGAAAGTAAATCTATATGAATCTTGGGTAGATGGAGAAGAACTTTTGCGTTCTTCAATTTTAAAAACACTATCAGAATAAAGTCCTCTCATATGAATGCGGCAGATACCATTTCTGTTCTTACGTTCCCATACTCTTTGTTCAGAAAGTCGAACAAGATCGGCTGCAAGTTGCTTGGATACCTTAAGTGTATAAGTGTGCCCATTATCTTCATGCAAGGCTACATATTCACCATGAATATCTGATCCCCTAAGATTCTTGAGCACACTCATATCATCGTTGTATATACCCTCATAAACACATCTAAACAGAGTCTGATAATAGAGTTGATTAAATTCTTCGAACAAGCCAATATCACTGATTACACGGCAGAATTGACTGTAGGTGATAAATTTTTGTCTGGCTGTAGGTTTTGCTTTTTTCCATAGATCCTTCTTATCAAGTGATTGGACTAACGCATATAGAGCTTCGCCGTTACCTAACCCTTGTTCTTGAATCCACCTCGCATATAATCCCAATACATAACAAATTGTGACGATTGCCTTGGGACTATTAGGTTCCTTGCTTAGTACAAATTGTTCTAGGTCTTGAGTATCGAATCTTTCGAAATCTGCATCGGTGCCATCAAGGACATGCCTAACAACCTTGGTAGTATTGGGAGCATCTATTGACTCTATAAAACTTTTTATTTTACTCATAGAATTCTCTCCTACAGAAGACTATACAAGTGCTCCATTTCCTTCCTAAAGCGTTCTTCCTCTTTTTTGACTTCTTCCGGTGTTAGATTATACTTGCCCTGCCGCATCCATTTGTGTGCTTGATAAGCACCGTATTTCCTAACATCCTCTTTATACAGCTTGTAATTTTCGATGATGATTCTGCCGTCTTCCATTCTATGCGGCTCTGGGTAAGTTTCGGTCAGCCTGTATTTCCCGCTAGCAAGGTTTCTGCTGAATTCTTTTTCCGAAATCCCTTTCATTCTGTCTTGATGGATTAGATCTTTGTTAGCCCAATTTTCGGCCGGAATTGTTGGGGCACATGCTTCTTTGATAATTTGTTTGCAAGTATGAAATAAAGAAAAAAGGAATAACCCTTTTAGCATTTTCAATTACCTCCATTGTTTGTTGCAGCACTTGCTTTTGGCAGTCATAAATAACTCTACGTTAAGATTAAATGCTACCACATTACTTGATCAACTCAAGGAAGTGCTGAATAGGTATCATATACGGCATTTTTTCAGTTAGCACCATCTTGCCGCCTACTTTGATGCCTGACATTATTCCGACTACTTTACCCGTTCTTGTGGAAATTACAGGGCTGCCTGAATTACCAGACTTAACATCAATGTCCAGGAATGTAACACTATTTCCATCCCTCACCTGGTTTGAGGATACGTAACCCCTGTAGAAAGATATGTTGGGCCCAAAAAAGTTGGATTGAGGCATTTCATATCCCAAAGGATAGCCAAAGACCACAACTTCTTCTCCCATCTCTGGCAACATTCTTTTCTGTTCTATTGGCAAGAACCCACATCCATAGTGGTGCATCTTTAGGAGTGCAATATCCAAATCTTTATTAACATACACTACCTCACCGTCTCCAGCATCGTATACTTCGAAGCCTTCACGGTCGCCTACGAGGTATCCGTCGTTGTTGATAATGGTAGCATATATTTCTTTTGCTCCTTCAACCACATGAGCACAAGTTAATGCATAGCCATCTTCTGAAATGACAAATCCAGTACCGGAACTACCTGTTGATTCAACTCCAACATGAAGCAAGGCAGCTTGGCAGAAGTTCTTGTCCGTTCTGTAGTCTAACAATCCGTCACTGCAGCTATCCAAGGCTATATTCTCGGTGATTTTCTTTCCAGTATAATTATGCTTAAAAACACGATTCCGTATTAAAGCACCACGATTTCCGTATTCATATGCGTATTTCTGCTGGATTTGGGTGGACTTTGCCATACTTATGCCTAAACACCTCGCCTCAGAAAATCTGCGGATAAATTCTTCCTCTCCCTTTATTCCATACTCAATATCCATGTATACTGTGTTTAGGAAAGAACGAATTTTCTTAGCAAGATCTCCAGATCCAATAATATCTTGAGCGCACATTTCTTGAATAAATCGCTTCCCCTGTTCATCGAAACACATTATTGTAAGCTTTTTTCTCAAGGCATCCTTTTCAATGTTATTTTTAATTTTTATTGTCCGACCTTGTTTGTTGGCTTCCCATTCGACCAGCCCTATAATGGGTATATCGTGCTCTGTAAAGATTGAGTAAAGATCGTTGGGCAGATACAAGGAGTCATCATCAAGTAACAGATTAATGATATGCGCACCCAGTAGCTTCAAATAAATTGCAACATCAAAAACGTCGTTGTATTCTAAATAATCTCCTTCTGCAATTCTTGCATTGTACGCGGAAATCATTTTTAAAATTTCGTTGTGCCTAGACTTAATATCATCCCACATTGTTTCCCACATTATCTTCCCTCCTCTATTCTTTCTGTTACAATACCGGTCAATATATGGCACTTGAGAGTTATGATTTTTTCATTTCTCCCGAACACCCACACATTAGCGGCCGGCTGATCGTACCACACATCTGCGTTGTTTTCACCATAATGTTCATTATAGTATTCTTGCAGGATTTTCTTTATCTGTATTTTTGTCAGCATATTCATTGTGCTTCCCCATTCTAAGACACAAAGCTACTGCATAAGTGCTGTGTAATACTGCATTATATAATTAGTATATCATGTTCAAGCAGACTTGTCTAACTGTTTTCATTACCCACGTCACCTTTCGTTTTAGTTGATTAATATGAAATTAAAGATGCTGTTTCTTCCAAGCGAAATGAATGTCTGTATTAACGAATGAGTTCGTTTTCAGTGCGAAGGAAAACAAATCTGAATTGTTGTACCACAGATACAGAAATCGCGTTAAATAGGAGGAATGTACTGTTTGTTGACTGCTAAAACCGTTGGTATTACTCACTTTTCGCTTAAATCCTATAAAACAACTCGTACCAAATAAGCAGATACCCCCCCGGGGCGTCTGCTTTTTTTTGTGTAGCACCGGACAGGAACCTTTTTTCTAACCTGCGCTTAATGTTTTCTTAACAATCATTACCGCATAAGTCAAAAAAACTCCCCGAAGGTAGCATTTTTTGTCTACATTCCCAATTTTGAAAAAAGAGGTTGTAACTTTGGGGAAAATGATGTAAAATATAATAGCACTAAAATGAACATACTATGATTCTTGGAGGAATCTTCAATGGAAAAACCTATTGTTTTGGTAATTATGGACGGTGTCGGCAAGGGTAATCGCGACGAGAGCGACGCAGTTTTCTGCGCTAAGACCCCCACTTTGGACCGTCTGCTCGACACCTGCCCCCACACATATCTGAAGGCACACGGCACCGCTGTGGGTCTGCCCAGCGATGAGGATATGGGCAACTCCGAAGTCGGTCACAATGCCCTCGGCTGCGGTCAGGTCTACTCCCAGGGCGCAAAGCTGGTTGGCGAGTCCTTCGA
>JAZSAB010000156.1:0-14068 GCA_045601675.1 Faecousia sp. | reverse complement strand
GCGGTCATCGACAGTGCGGCGGGACTTCTGTCTGCCTACCGGATCGCGATTCCCGAATGGTTTCGCATCCTGCTTGGCGCGATTTTAGCCTTTGTTATCGGCGGCATCCTTTTGGGTGGCGCAAAGCGGATCGGAAAAATCGCGGAGGCCCTTGTTCCGTTTGCTTCTGTGCTTTACATCCTCATAAGTGCTTTGGTGCTGCTGATTTGCCGTCATCGAATAGCTGACGCCTTTCTCAGCATTCTCCGTGGCGCGTTTTCGCCGGGAGCTATCACCGGGGGTGTCGTGGGATCTATGCTCACTGCGGTCCGCGTAGGGTCTTCCAGGGGCATCTTTACGAACGAGGCCGGCATGGGCACGGCATCTATCGCCCACGCATCCGCCCAGGTTTCCCACCCTGCCCAGCAGGGGCTTATGGGGATCATGGAGGTGTTTATCGACACCATCGTCATTTGCACACTGACAGCCCTGGTGATCCTCTGCAGCGGCATTTCTATTCCTTATGGTGCAGATACCGGCGCGGAGCTTACATCCGCCGCCTTTTCCCTGGTCCTTGGGGATTGGGTGCGAATGATACTTACCCTCGCACTTTGTGCTTTTGCCATCGCTACGGTAATCGGCTGGGGACTATACGGACTGCGCTGCGCTCAGTACCTGTTTGGGGATCGGGTGTGGAAGCGCTTTGTGTGTATTCAGATCGCCACGGTGATCGTAAGCAGCGCCCTTAGAACTGGCACAGTTTGGCTGATCGCGGAAACCGTAAACGGTCTTATGGCGATCCCTAATTTGATCGCTCTGCTTTTCCTCAGCGGAAAGCTTGCGGAACTTACGAAGAATTATAAGAATTTGATCGGCAGAGAATCTGCCGTTGGAGGTACATATGAAAATATCCATCAATGCAAACCGCTGCGAGCCTTCTCCCATGCGGAAGTTCCATCCTCTCGCCGTAAAGGCAAAGAAGGATGGCAAGAAAATATACCACCTGAACATCGGTCAGCCTGACCTGCCCACTCCCAAGGAGTTTTACGAGGCAGTCCGCCAGTTTGACTGCGCCACCCTGGAGTATGAAGCATCCCCCGGTATGCCTGTGCTCATTGAGGCGATCCGTAATTACTACGGCAAGTTGGGTGTTGAGCTGGAGCCTGAGGATATTCTCATTACCAGCGGCGGCAGTGAGGCGCTGCTGATGACCTGCCTGTGTATTCTGGACCCCTACACCGAGGTCATTATTCCCGAGCCTTATTACCCCAACTACACCACCTTCGTCCACGCTGCAGGCGGCTCTATCCGCGCTCTGCACACCGGTCCGGAGGAAGGCTACCATTATGCCGACCGTCAGCGTATCGAAAAGCTGATTACCAACAACACCCGCGCTATTATGGTCACCAATCCCGGTAACCCCACCGGCGTCGTCCTCAGCGAGGAAGAGATGCGTATGATCGCGGATGTTGCCAAGGAGCACAATCTCTACCTCATCAGCGACGAAGTTTACCGTGAGTTCTGCTACGACGACAAGTTCGGCGTTCCCACCATGGGCAGATTCAGCGATATTGACGAGAACCTGGTTATCATCGATTCCGTCTCCAAGCGTTTCTCCTCTTGCGGCGCAAGAGTCGGCTGCGTTATCACTAAGAATAAGGACCTGCAGCAGGCAATTTTGAAGTTCTGCCAGTCCAGACTTGCGGTCGCCACCATCGACCAGCTTGGCGCTGCTGCTCTCTACTCCGTCAGCGACGATTTCTATGCCCAGTCCAAGGCGGAGTACCGCCGCAGACGCGATACGGTGGTGACTGCTCTTCGCAGCATCCCCGGTGTGATGGTGGAAGAGCCCATGGGTGCGTTCTATGTTATGGCAAGTCTGCCGGTTGACAACGCGGATAAATTCCAGCGGTGGCTGCTGGAGTCCTTTGAAGACAATCGGGAGACCGTGATGTTCGCTCCCGGCGCTCCCTTCTATGAAACTCCCGGTCAGGGAAAGAACGAGGTTCGTATTGCTTATGTGCGTAAGCAGGAAGAGCTGGAGCGGGCCATGGAGCTGCTTGGTCTCGGCATCGCCCGTTACCGCAAAGAGGTCATGGGAATTACAGAATAAAAAGAAACCTGCGAATCGCTTGATTCGCAGGTTTTTTATTAGTTTTCTTTAAACGAGATCTCAAGCTTTGCTTTGATATCCTCCGGCGCTTCCAGCATAACAGCGTCGCCGGGAGTAAGATGCTGGGTGGCAAACACCACGGTTACTCTGCCGGTAAGGGGATCTGTGTAGGAGATCTTGAGGTTCTGAAGCATTTTGTCTGTGTAATACAGGGTCTTTACGGTTTCCTTCTGGAAGATCAACTCTGCGATCTGGGTATACTGGGTCAGGTCCGCGTCTTCAAAGGGCACTTCCAGGAGCTTGCCGGATGCTACGTTCCTCTCCGGAGGGAAGAAAGCGTCATCGATGATGCCTGTCAAAGAACCGTAAGGCACTTCCGCTACGATGGTGCCGGAAGAGTAGGGCGCAATTTCGTAGGGGGAGAAGTAGAAGCAAAGACCGGTGTCGGAGAAGTACCAATCTTCGTCTGTGCTCTCGTCCTTTTCAAAGCGCTTGGAGGCGATATCCTTGTAGTCCTCGAAAAGATAAACATCCTTTGTAAGATTTGCAAGGGAATTCAGAACCAGATCCTTCAGCGCGTCCTTCTTGTCGATATGCTTTAAGATACTGCCCAAAGTCAGCACCTGGCCGGTGGTCAGGTCATAGTTTGCGGCGTAGCAGGTGGTGTCGGTATGGGCGCCGCCGGCATAGGTGATATGGGCGCCTGCCAGGCTAAGCACACCCTGGTCGATACGCATGGGACTATAGGAAAGACTGTAAAGGTAGGGGATAAATTCCTGCCCGGAAACATAATGGCTCTGGGCATTTGCGCGCATACTTTCCACAGCAGAGGCGGTGCTGTCCACACGGTTCAAGAAATCGATGATCACCTTATCCGCGATCTCCGCCTCCGGCAGCACCAGGGACATGGTCTGATAGGTGTAGTGGAAAATGTCCTTTCCGTCCTCCGCCTTTAGTGTTTCAGTGGTAATGGGCAGAGAAACGGACACCATAGGCATCTGGGTAACCACTTCATCCGTAGATACAGGAAGGGTTCCTGTAGGTTCCTCCGATTCTTTTGGAGCGGTGGTAGAGGTTTGGGTGGGCTGTGCCGTCTTTATGCCGCAGCCAAAGAGGGAAGTGGCGAGGGTAAGACACAAGATAACCGCTAAGATTTTCTTCATAAAACTACCTCCTATCAAAATTCGACATTTTTCTTTATTTTATCATAAATTAGGATGCATGACAAGCGGAAGGTTATGGATTTTTGCGAAGTGCCATACTTGACAAAGCGGATATATAAATGGTAAAATACAAAAAACTGAATATCGCTGTGAACGGGAATAGTAACACCTTCAATCCTGCAGAGAGTCCGGACCATTAGGCTGAAAGTCCGGATGGTGTCGAATGTGTGAATGTGCGCCCGGGAGCGAAGGTTTTCTTTAAGTTATAAATGAGAGTGGAACCGCGAGTGAATCACCCGCCTCTTGTGCTTTACGGCACAGGAGGATTTTTTATTTAGGAGGCAAAATTATGTATCTTTACAACTCTCTTTCTCACAAAAAGGAGCTGTTTCAGCCCAACAATCCCAATCTCGTAAAAATGTATACCTGCGGACCTACGGTCTACCACTTTGCCCATATTGGCAATCTGCGCACCTACATTATGGAGGATGTGCTGGAAAAGGCGCTGCGTTATGTGGGTTATAATGTGCTGCGAGTTATGAACATCACCGATGTAGGACACCTGGCATCCGATGCGGATACCGGTGAAGATAAGATGCTCAAGGGCGCAAAGCGGGAGAATAAGTCCGTCATGGAGATCGCACAGTTTTATACCGACGCGTTCTTCGCAGACTGCGAAAAGCTGAATATCAAGCGACCCGATATCGTGGAGCCCGCCACCAACTGCATCGACGGCTACATCGAGATGGTTGAAAAGCTCCTTAGTAAGGGTAGCGCCTACCTTGCCGGCGGCAATGTCTATTTCGATACTTCCACGCTGGATAAGTACTATGTCTTCAACGACCACGATGAAGAGGACCTGGCGATCGGTGTTCGTGAGGGTGTTGAGGAGGATACCAACAAGCGCAACAAGAACGACTTTGTCCTGTGGTTTACCAAGAGTAAGTTCGAGGACCAGGCGCTGAAGTGGGATTCTCCCTGGGGTGTCGGTTATCCCGGCTGGCATATCGAGTGCTCCTGCATTTCTATGAAGCACCTGGGCGAGGACTTGGATATCCACGCCGGCGGCATCGACAACGCATTCCCCCATCACACCAATGAGATCGCCCAGTCCGAAAGTTATTTGGGTCACAAATGGTGCAACTACTGGTTCCATGTACACCACCTCAATACCGACACCGGCAAGATGAGTAAGTCCAAGGGTGAGTTTTTGACCGTATCTCTCCTGGAGAGCAAGGGCTATGATCCTATGGCATACCGGCTGTTCTGCCTGCAGAGCCACTACCGCAGAAACCTGGTGTTCTCCTGGGAGAACCTGGATAACGCAACCGTTGCTTATGAAAAGCTGATCGCAAAGATCGCAACGCTCAAGGATGGCGGCGATGTGGACGAAGCAGCCTTTGCGGCCCTTAAGGAGCGTTTCACAAGCGCCCTCAACGGAGACCTTAACACCTCTCTTGCGGTCACTGCCGTTTACGATGTGCTGAAAGCAAAGTGCAGCGATGCTACCAAGCTTGCCGCCCTTGCGGATTTCGACCGTGTGCTGTGCCTGAACCTGTTGGAGGCAGCCGAGGATCTGCGGAAAAAGGAAGCAGAAGAGGCTGCGGCATCTGCCGATCCCGAGATCGACGCTCTGGTCCAGGCCCGTACCGACGCCAAGAAGGCAAAGAATTACGCGGAAGCTGACCGCATCCGTGATGAACTGAAAGCCCGGGGAATCGAGATCATCGATACGCCCCAGGGTACAAAGTGGAGAAAAGTATGAAGCTACTGATTTTAGATGGCAATAGTGTGATCAACCGCGCCTTCTACGGTGTACGGCTTCTGTCCACCCGGGAAGGCATCTTCACCAACGCCATCTATGGCTTTTTGAACATTCTGGAGAAGATGGAGAAGGAAGAGCAGCCGGATGCGGTCTGTGTTGCCTTCGACCTCCACGGACCCACCTTCCGCCATTTGCAGTATGACGGCTATAAGGCGACCCGGCATCCCATGCCGGAGGAGCTTGCCCAGCAGATGCCTATTATGAAGCAGGTCCTTTCCGCAATGAACATTCCCATTTACGAATGTGAGGGTTGGGAAGCGGACGATGTGATCGGCACTGTGGGTAAGATCTGCGGTAATAACGACTGGGAGTGCGTCATCGTCACCGGTGACCGGGACAGCCTGCAGCTCATCGACGATCATATCCGCGTAAAGCTTGTGATCTCGAAACCCGGACAGACCACCGCAACGCTCTACGACGGTGAAAAGTTCCGGGAGGAATACGGCTTTGAGCCCATTAAGCTCATCGACTTAAAGTCCCTTATGGGTGATTCCTCCGATAATATTCCCGGAGTTGCCGGTGTAGGACCTAAGACCGCAACAGAGCTTCTTTTGAAGTTCGGCAGCCTGGACGGCATTTATGAGAATATCGAAGACCCATCCATTCGCCCCAAGCTCCGTGAAAAACTTGAGAGTAGTAAGGATATGGCATATCTTTCCTATGACCTTGCCACTATCCGCACCAACGCCCCCATCGACTTTGCGCCGGAGGAAGCGCTGATCGCGCCCTATAATCGCAGCGCTCTTTACGATCTGTTTGTAAAGCTGGAGTTTGTCCGACTCATTGATAAGTTCGGTCTGCGTTGTGACAGGGAAGAGGCAAGGACTACCGCAGCCTGCACGGAAAAGCTTCCTGCCTGCGATTGCTTGCCCGATTCCTGCGATGGCTTCTCTTTCTATATCCATGAGGACGGCAGCATCGGTATTGCCTGGGAAAAGGGCGTGTGCCAGCTGACGCCTATGGAGGCAATGTACCTGGATTCCTTCCTGGAAAAGAGCAAAAATGGTATTTGCCACGACCTGAAATCCACACTCCACCAGCTGGATGCGATGGGACTTGTCGCGGATCCCTTTGTATTCGATACAGCGCTGGCGGCATACGACCTCAATCCTTCCCAGTCCGACTATGCGGTGCAAAAGCTTGCCACCAGTTTCCTGGGCTATACCCCGGAGGATGCGGCTGGCTGCGCGGAAGCACTGTGGCACCTGCGTCCTGTGCTTACCCAGCAGCTTCAAAAGCAGGAAATGACGGAGCTCTATGAGAAGATGGAGCTGCCTCTTTGCCGTGTTCTTTACCGTATGGAAAAGGAAGGCATCGCCATTGATCGGGAGCAGCTGGAGAATTTTGGCAATATGCTCTCTCAGCGGATTGCTGATTGTGAAACCCTGATTTTCTCTTATTCGGAAGAACCCTTTAATATCCAGTCCACCAAGCAGCTTGGAGAGCTGCTCTTCGAAAAGCTGGGACTTCCCCCGGTGAAGAAGACGAAGACCGGCTATTCCACCAATGCGGATGTGCTGGAAAAGCTGAAAAATAAGCACCCCATCATCCCCGCTATTATGGACTACCGGATGCTTACAAAGCTTAAGTCCACCTACGCGGACGGACTCCTTAAGGTCATTGCGGAGGATGGGCGGATCCACACCACCTTCCAGAACTTAGTTACCGCAACGGGACGACTTTCTTCCACAGAGCCTAATCTGCAGAACATTCCCGTCCGTACAGACCTGGGCGCGGAGATTCGAAAGATGTTTGTTCCCAAGCCGGGATATGTGCTTGTGGACGCGGACTATAGCCAAATCGAGCTGCGTGTCCTTGCCCATATCGCGGAGGACGAAGCTATGCGCAAGGCGTTCTGCGAGGGTATGGACGTGCATACCGCCACGGCTGCCCAGGTGTTTGGCGTCGCCCCGGAGGCTGTTACGCCCCTCCAGCGACGTCACGCAAAGGCGGTAAACTTCGGTATCGTCTACGGCATTTCCGAGTTCTCTCTTGCGGAGGATATCGGTGTCAGCCGTTATGAGGCGAAAGCCTATATCGATAGCTACCTGAATAATTACGCCGGTGTCCGCCGGTATATGAAGCAGGTGGTGGAAAACGCCAGAAATATCGGCTATACCACTACCCTCTACGGCAGACGCAGATATATTCCGGAGCTGAAGAACAGCAACTTTAACCTCCGCCAGGCAGCAGAGCGGGTCACGCTGAACACCCCCATCCAGGGTAGCGCGGCGGATCTTATTAAGCTTGCTATGATCCGTGTGGATGCTGCCCTGCGGGAAGATTTCCCGGATGCAAAGCTTATCCTGCAGGTCCACGACGAACTGATCGTGGAGTGCCCGGAAATGATCGCGTCCCAGGTTGCGGAGCGAATCAGCCGGGAGATGGAGCAGGTGGCAAACCTTTCCGTGCCGCTTCTTGCGGAGGCGAAATACGGAAACAGTTGGTATGATGCAAAATGATTAGATATGAACTTATGACCGCGTCCCATGTGGAAGCGGTGGCGCAATTGGAGGGGATCTGTTTCTCCGATCCCTGGAGCCTTGCCTCTGTCACAAGTGAGCTAATGAACCCTCTTTCTTTGTGGGTGGTTGCCCTGGACGGAGAAAAACTTGTGGGTTATGTTGGCTCTCAGACGGTTATGGGCGATGCGGATATGATGAATATCGCCGTGGACCCCGACTACCGAAAGCGCGGTATCGCTGCCAATCTTGTAGAGGAGCTGATTCTCCGTCTGCGCCAGCGGGATGCAGTGAGCCTTACTTTAGAGGTTCGCGCGTCCAATACGCCTGCCATTTGTCTTTATGAAAAGCTCGGCTTTCAGCAGGTGGGCGTCCGTCCCAATTATTACAGAAACCCCAAGGAAAATGCCATTCTTTACAGAAAGGAGTGGGCGCTTTGAATATTCTCGCGGTGGAATCCTCCTGCGACGAAACTGCCGTAGCTATCGTCCGTGACGGACGGGAAGTACTGACGGACTGTATCGCATCCCAGGTGGATCTGCACAGAATCTACGGCGGTGTTGTCCCCGAGATCGCATCCCGTATGCATATTGAGGCGATCTACGGTCTTGCGGACCAGGCACTGGAGAAAGCGCAGCTTACCCGTGATGATATTGATGCCATTGCGGTAACATACGCGCCGGGTCTTATTGGCGCGGTGCTGGTGGGCGTGAACTTTGCAAAAGCGGCTGCTCTTGCTATGGACAAGCCCCTGATCCCGGTCCACCATATCCGGGGTCACATCGCGGCAAATTATATCGCCTATCCGGACTTGGAGCCGCCTTTTGTGTGCCTGGTGGTATCCGGCGGTCATACCATGTTCGTGGATGTAAAGTCCTATACGAATATGGAGATTTTGGGAACGACCCTGGACGACGCGGCAGGCGAGTGCTTCGATAAGGTTGCCAGAGTCCTCGGTATGCCCTATCCCGGCGGCGCAGCCCTCGACAAGGCGGCAGCTATCGCAACAGAGGAAAAGTATACCTTGCCTTGTTCCCGTCCCGGAGCGAATCCTCTGGATATGAGCTTTTCCGGTCTTAAGACCGCGGCGCTGAACCTGATCCACCATGCCGAGCAGGTAGGGGAGGAGTTGGATATACCCAGCCTTTGCGCTTCTTTCAGTACGGCAGTGTCCGGAATGCTGATCCCCAGGGCAGAGCAGGCACTAAAGATCACCGGCTATAAGAAGCTTGCGGTTGCCGGTGGTGTGGCTGCAAATTCCCGGATCCGCGCTGACCTGGAAACCCTTACAAAGAGTATGGACGCATCGCTGTACTTACCTCCGCTGAAGCTCTGCGGCGACAACGCGGCGATGATCGGCGCCCAGGCATACTACGAATACAAAAGCGGAAACTTCGCGGATATGCGCCTTAATGCCTATGCTACAAAATCCATTTTGGGTGAGAGTTTATGAAAAATGCAGGAGAAATTTTTTCTCCTGCATTTTTTGTAACCATTACCATCGATAAATGTTGAATATACAAACATACAGTATGTAATATTCTGTCAAATTTCCTCGTAAATTGTTGGGTTTTCCCTAAAATTATCGATATAACTCGGAAATTAGTCTTCAAAATGCGGATTTCACCTGTGGAAAAACCTGTGGAATTTGTGAATAACTATTTGTATACAAATTGATTACAGATGATGTTACCAAAATTCCGTCCTTCAAATTACCGTCAAGTTGGGCGGGGAGAGCAGGTGTGGTTTGTAATTTTATAGTGGATTTTCTCGCAGGATATGATATACTTATGGAAAGAAACGAGGTGAACGGCAAATGTATCAGCCACTTGCAGATCTGCTGCGTCCCACAAGCTTGGATGAGATCTACGGGCAGGAACATATTTTGGGAGAGGGCGCGGTGCTGCGCCGTCTCATCGATTCCGGAAATATCCCCAATATGATCTTTTATGGACCCAGTGGCACAGGTAAGACTACCGTTGCGAACATTATCGCAAAGCAGACGAACCGCGCCCTGTTCCAGCTCAATGCCACCACCGCGTCCACAGCGGATATTAAGAATATTGTGGCGCAGCTGGATACCTTTATGGCGCCCAACGGCGTGCTTTTGTACTTGGATGAGATCCAGTCATTCAATAAAAAGCAGCAGCAGTCTTTGCTGGAGCACATTGAAAATGGCAAGATCACATTGATCGCATCCACAACGGAAAATCCCTATTTCTATGTTTTTAATGCGATCCTCAGCCGGTCTACTGTGTTTGAGTTTAAGCAGATTTCCCAGGAGGCAGCGCTGAAGGCAGTAAACCGGGCGGTCTCTTACCTTGAGGAGAGAAACGCGGTGAAGGCGCAGCCGGAAGAGGGGGCACTGGAGCACATCGCCCTTGCCTGCGGCGGCGACCTTCGCAAGGCGCTGAACGCTGTGGAAGTCCTCTTTTCCGCGGGGAAAGTGGAAAACGGAAACATGGCGCTTACCTATGAAGACGCAAAGACCGTTACTCAGAAAAGCGCAATGCGCGCTGACCGTGACGGAGATAACTTCTACGATCTTCTCTCCGCTTTGCAAAAGTCCATTCGCGGATCTGACCCCGATGCGGCTGTCCACTATCTTGCAAGACTCCTGGAGGTTGGACAGATGCAGGCGGCATGCCGCCGCTTGATGGTCATTGCGGCGGAGGATGTGGGACTTGCGTACCCTATGATCATTCCCATCGTCAAATCCTGTGTGGATATGGCTTTAATGCTTGGTATGCCGGAAGCACGGATCCCCCTCGGTGACGCGGCAGTACTGATGGCGACCAGCCCCAAGTCAAACACCGGTCATATTGCCCTGGATGCGGCTCTTGCGGATATCCGCAAAGGCAAATCCGGTGATTTTCCCCGGCACCTGCAGAATATGCATGCAGATACCTATACTATGGAGCGTGAGCAGGGATACTTATACCCCCACAATTACCCCCATAGTTGGGTGAAGCAGCAGTACCTGCCGGACGAACTGGTCGACACCCGGTATTATGAGTTTGGTGAAAACAAACTGGAACAGGCAGCCAAGCAGTACTGGGACAACATTAAAGGCAAATAGGAGGCGCTATGGACGTACAGCTTGGAGATATCCTCCTTATGAAAAAAGCACACCCTTGCGGTGAAAAGAGATGGAAGGTTCTTCGTACCGGCGCGGATTTTCGCCTGCGCTGCGAGGGTTGCGGTCATGAGATCATGATCCCCCGTTTCAAAGCGGAGAAGAATATCAAGCAAATTATTCGTGAGTAAAATATCGACTTTATCCTGCGGCAGTTGAGAAAATCAACTGCCGCATTTTTTCGTTCCCACACATTTGCCGATGAAGCGCACCGCCTTTGGACGATTGATGGGGGCGTCATCACGCAACCAAGCGACGCGTTTTTTCGGGTCAGGGGTGTATACTCGGATTATCACATATGAGGCAGGTGTCGGTATGAAAAATTACATGGTTTTCGTGTTTTTTCTTGGTCTTTGTGTGAACTTTTTGCTCCTTTTTGGGGCAAGCAGCATTTGCGATCAGCCGGCGCCGACGCTCAGAATACTGGCAGCATCCATAGTCGGCGGGGCGTATGGAAGCCTTTGCCTGCTGCAAAGCTTTCAGTTCCTGGGCGGACTTTTCTGGCGCAGCGTTATTCTGTGGCTAATGTCCCTTGTCGCTTTTGGCTTCTGCTTATCTACGCTTCGTAGCGGCACGGTTTTCTTCCTGCTTTCTATGGCGTTAAGCGGGGTAGTTGCGGTGCTGGGCAGCACAGATTTTTTTGCGGTTCTGTGTGCGTCCGGTGTGGTTGTTTCCCTTTGCGCAATCGGTCTTTACCGGCATTTCCATCCGCAGCTTTTTGTGCCGGTTGAGCTTACCTACGGGAATATTACCCGCACAGTTACAGCGCTGCGGGATACGGGGAATATGCTTAAAGATCCAGTGACCGGGGAATCGGTGCTCGTTATAAGCGCGGAGCTTGCGGAGTTTTTTACGGGATTAACTCGCCTGCAGCTAAAAGATCCGATTGGCAGTATGGGCGCAATCCCGGGGCTGCGGTTGATCCCGTACCGAGCGGTGGGAAACAGCGGGGGAATGCTTCTTGCGCTACGCTTTCCGGTGGTGAAAATAGGCGCAAGAAAGGGGAGCGCACTGGTTGCCCTCTCAGCGGAAAACTTGCATAACAACGGAAAATATCAAGCTTTAACGGGAGGATAATGGGTATGACTCGATTGCGGCGGTTAATGGAACGGATCTGCGGAACAGGGGATAACTGTGTGTACTATATCGGTGGCGCGGATGTACTGCCGCCACCCCTGAAAGGGCAAGAGGAACAGGATGCGCTGGTGGCCTTGGAGGAGGGGGTAGAATCTGCAAAGCAGCGGCTTATTGAGCACAATCTTCGCCTTGTTGTCTTTATTGCTCGCCGTTTTGAAAACACCGGGGTAAACTTGGAAGACCTGATCTCCATCGGTACCATCGGACTCATTAAAGGAGTCAGTACCTACCGGCGGGACAAGAATATCAAGCTTGCAACCTACGCGTCCAGATGCATTGAAAATGAGATCTTGATGCATATCCGCAAAATATCCAATCAAAAGAACGAGGTGTCTTTAGATGAGCCAATAAACCTTGACTATGACGGAAATGAGCTTCTACTATCAGACATTATGGGCACTGAGGAGGATATGATTCTTCGGTCCATGGAAGATGATGTGGATCTGCACATTCTCCGTCAGGCGGTGGGGGAGCTGCCGGCCAGGGAAAAGCAGATCATAGAGCTTCGTTTTGGACTGAATGGACACAAGGAGCTGACGCAAAAAGAAGTGGCGCAGAAACTTGGAATTTCCCAGTCCTACATCTCCCGCCTTGAAAAGCGAATCATGCTTCGGTTGCGTAAAGAATTGCTCCGTCAAACATCCTGCGTATAAAGTGCTTGCAAATTTTAAAACGCTCTGTTATAATCGATACGAAAACATATCGATATGATTTTGTATCGAATAAGGAGTAACACTATGGCACAAAAAGAGATCTCCAAATCCGTGCTCAAGCGACTTCCCGGATACTTGGCGTATTTGAAAAATCTTCCGGAAGACAGCGGCATGTATATTTCGGCAACGGCTCTGGCCAATGCCCTCAGTATGGGTGAGGTGCAGGTGCGCAAGGATTTGGCACTTGTCAGTGATGGCGGCCGTCCTAAGGTGGGTTATGTCCGACAGCGGCTTATTGAGGACATTAGCCAGTTCTTAGGCTATGACAATACCACCGATGCGATCCTGGTTGGTGCCGGTAAGCTTGGGCAGGCACTGATGGCGTACACCGGATTTGAGGCCTATGGACTTAATATTCTTGCCGCATTTGATGTAAAGCCCTTTGCTGACAGGACGCATGAGGGAAAGCCGCTTTATCCCATTTCCCAGCTGGAGAGCTTTTGCAGAAAGCATAATGTGCTGATGGGTATCATTACGGTTCCTGCGGAGCATGCACAAAGCGTGTGCGACCAGCTGATCTCCAACGGCATTAAGGCGGTTTGGAATTTTGCGCCTATCCACTTAGATGTTCCGGAGCAGATTCTCGTCCAGAACGAGAATATGGCGACCTCCCTTGCGGTGCTTTCCATGCACCTGCAGGCGCAGATCAAAGAGAAAAAGTAAGAAACGCACCTTCCGTATTACAGCGGAAGGTGTTTTTTGCATAAAAGGATTGCTATTTCATTTTTGCTGATTTATAATAGGAACATCAAAAATAAAGAGGTGCTGATTATGCCTACAAATGAGAAGCTGAACCTTACGATGCTCTGCGATTTCTACGAGCTGACCATGGGTAACGGATACTTCCAGCAAGGCTATAAGGATCGTATCTGTTATTTCGACGTATTCTACCGCCAGTGCCCCGATGGCGGCGGCTTTGCCATTGCCGCTGGTCTGGAGCAGATCATTGACTATATCAAGAATCTGCATTTCAGCCCCGAGGATATTGCGTACCTGCGCGGAAGAAATCTCTTCTCTGAGGAGTTCCTTGCATACCTGGCCGATTTCCGCTTTACCGGTGATATTTGGGCTGTCCCCGAGGGTACTCCCATTTTCCCCAAGGAACCCATCATTACTGTCCGTGCCCCTGCCATTGAGGCGCAGCTTATTGAAACATATATTCTGCTGTGCATCAATCATCAGAGCCTGATTGCCACCAAAGCAAACCGGATCGTACGTGCAGCACAGGGAAGACGGGTAATGGAGTTTGGCTCCCGCCGGGCCCAGGGTGCGGATGCGGCCGTGCTGGGCGCCCGTGCAGCCTATATCGGCGGCTGCCACGGCACTGCCTGTACCGTATCCGATCAGCTCTTCGGTGTTTATGCCGGCGGCACCATGGCCCATGCCTGGGTGCAGATGTTCGATACGGAATACGAGGCATTTAAGCGCTACTGCGAAATGTACCCCAATAACGCAACGCTCCTGGTGGATACCTACAACACCTTAAAGTCCGGTGTTCCCAATGCAATCCGCGCCTTCAATGAGGTTTTGAAGCCCATGG
>JAZSAB010000155.1:0-9214 GCA_045601675.1 Faecousia sp. | reverse complement strand
CTACCTGTTCCGGCTGGAAATTCCATGGGATATGGACAGCCGGACAGTGGAACAAATTATCACATCTGTGCAAATCGTCAAAGAATAACCCGCACAAACGGATGCGCCCACCGGGCGCATCCGTTTTTTGCAGATTTCAATTGTGCAGGGTGTAAAAATTAACACTGCTAATTTGTGCGTCTTGCACAGAAAAACAAGTGTCCACCGCACAATTTACACAATTTTACAATCTGACGAAAATAAGCGTTGAAATTATACAGGGATTCATGTATAATGTCCGTATTGCGGTGCCAAAGCACCCTATCTGCATATAGTGGAGGGACACCCCTTCCGAAAGGAGTCAGTTTAACCATGTATTCTGTCAACGCAATTCGCAACGTCGTTCTGTTGGGCCACAGCGGCAGCGGCAAGACCGCCCTGGCTGAGAGCTTACTGTATATCACCGGTGCCATCGACCGTATGGGCAAGAATGCCGACGGCAACACCGTCTGCGACTACGATCCCGAAGAGATCCGCCGCAATATCTCCATCTCCACCGCGCTGGCTCCCCTGGAGTACAAGAACACCAAGATCAACATTCTGGACACCCCCGGTGCCTTCGACTTCTCCGGCGCTGCCATGGAAGCCCTCCGCGCCGCTGATGCCGCCATCCTGGTCCTCAGCGCCAAGGACGGTATCACCGTCGGCTTCGAGAAGGCCTGGAAGTACTGCGAAGACCGCAATATGCCCCGCTTCATTTACATCTCCAAGGTCGACGAGGACAACTCCGACTATAACGCCACCTTCAACGCTCTGCGTGAGAAGTACGGCAACCGCATCGCTCCCGTTGTCGTTCCTATTTGGGACGCAAACCGCAAGGTCACCGGTATCATCGATGTGCTCAACAAGCGCGCATACGAGATGCAGAACCTGAAGCGTGTTGAGATCGAGATCCCCGATGGCAAGGAAGATGTCATCACCGAGTTTAACGACGCACTGAAGGAATCCGTCGCAGAAACCAGCGAAGAATTTATGGATAAGTTCTTCGGCGGCGAGGACTTTACATACGCAGAAATGATCAAGGGCATGCACAAGGGCGTCCTGGATCGTACTCTGTTCCCCGTGCTGTGTGGCTCCGGCGTCAACTGCCTGGGTAGCCTGATGCTGATGGACCACATCATCGATCTGCTCCCCAACCCCATCGAGGGCAACTATCACAGAGCAACTCTGGCTGACGGTACTACCGAGGAATTCGTTGTTTCTCCCGGCGGCGTGCCCTCCGCATTCGTATTCAAGACCGTTTCCGACCAGTACGGCAAGTACTCCTACATCAAGGTTCTGTCCGGTGACATCAACTCCGACACCACCCTGGTCAATGCCCGTACCGGCGAGACTGAAAAGCTGGGTCGTTTGTACTTCATGTGTGGCAAGAAGGCCAGCGAAGTCAAGCATCTGACCTGCGGCGATATCGGTGCCATCGGTAAGATGGATAAGGTTAAGACCGGCGATACCCTGTGTGATCCCCGTAAGGTCGTTTCCCTCAAGGGTCTGCCCTACGCAGAGCCCTGCTACTCCATGGCTATTGCTCCCAAGACCAAGGGTCAGGAAGATAAGGTCGGCGCAGGTCTGAACCGCCTGAACGAGGAAGATCCCTCCTTCACCGTGGTCAACAACGCAGAGACCAAGCAGATCGTCATTTCCGGCTCCGGCGATCAGCAGCTGGATGTGATCGTTTCCAAACTGAAGAGCCGCTTCGGCGTAGACGCAACCCTCAGCCCCGCTAAGGTTGCATACCGCGAGAAGATCAAGAAGAAGGTCGAAGCACACGGCCGTCATAAGAAGCAGACCGGCGGCAGCGGCCAGTTCGGCGATGTTTGGGTCCGTTTCGAGCCCCAGGACGAGCAGGATGAGTTGATCTTCGCTGAGGAAGTCTTCGGCGGCAGCGTTCCCAAGAACTTCTATCCCGCAGTTGAAAAGGGCATCCAGGAAGCTGTTCAGAAGGGTCCCCTGGCTGGCTATCCCATGGTCGGTCTGAAGGCCGTTCTGTACGATGGCTCCTACCACCCTGTCGACTCCAACGAAATGGCATTTAAGCTGGCTGCGATCCTTGCCTTCAAGGAAGCTATGCCCAACGCCAACCCCACCCTCCTTGCGCCCATCGGCGCTCTGGCAGTTTCTGTGCCCGAGCAGTACGTCGGTGACGTTATGGGCGACCTGAGCAAGCGCCGTGGCCGTCCCATGGGTATGAATCCCGATGCCGACGGCAACACCGTCATCGAGGCTGAGGTTCCCATGGCTGAGATGAGCTCCTACGCCATCGACCTGCGCGCAATGACCCAGGCCCGCGGCTCCTTCACTCTCCACTTCGAGCGTTACGAGGAAGTCCCCAAGGCTAACCAGCAGAAGATCATTGACGACGCAAAGAAGGACGAAGAATAATCTAAAACCGAAGACCGGGTACCGAAAGGTACCCGGTTTTTATGCTGGTTGACAGTATGCGGTTTTGTGGTATAATGTATGTGTAGCAATATATTTTCTGCAAGAGGATTATTATGATGAAACGTTTACTTGCCGACCTGAAAAAGTACACACGGTACTCTGTTGTTTCGGCAAAATCTCAGCTGAAGACGGAGGTTGCCAACTCCTACCTGAACTGGGTTTGGTGGATCTTGAACCCCCTGTGCTTTATGCTGATCTATACCTTTATTTTCGGCTATGTGTTTAAGGCCAGGGAGCAGTATTTCCCCGTCTTTATTTTCATCGGTCTTTCCATGTGGGACTTCTTTAACAGCACCCTCAAAAGCAGCGTCAAGATCGTAAAGAAGAACAAGTCTGTGGTTGCCCGTGTGTATTTCCCCAAATACATTCTGGTTCTTGCTAAAATTTGGGAAAACGGCTTCAAGATGCTGATCTCTTTCGGTATCGTTGTGCTGATGATGGTGGTTTTCCGCATCCCTGTTTCCTGGAATGTGCTGTTTTTCCTGCCGATTCTGCTGGTTCTGATGATCTTTACCTTTGGTCTTTCCTGCTTTATTATGCATTTCGGTGTGTATGTGGAGGATCTTGCCAATGTGATCAACATTGTGCTGCGGTTTATGTTCTACCTCACCGGCATTTTTTACAACGTAGCCACCAAGATCCCCACAATTGGCGTGTATCTGACCCGTTTTAATCCCATCGCGTTTCTGCTCGGCGCCATGCGCCAAAGCCTGATCTACTGCCAGACTCCGGATCTGCTTGTGCTGGGCATTTGGTTCCTGGTCAGCGTGATTCTCGCCTTCTTTGGTGTGATGCTGGTGTATAAGGAAGAAAACAGTTACTTGAAAGCGGTATAACCTATGAGTGAATATGCAATCGAAGTGCAAGACCTTTGTGTCAATTACAAGAGCTTGCATTCCTATTCCATTAAGAAGCACCTGCTTCTGGGAAAGAAGAATAAAAAAGAGATCTGCCATGCGGTGCAGGATGTAAGCTTTAAGGTAAAGAAAGGCGAAATTCTTGGCATTGTAGGTAAGAATGGCAGCGGCAAGTCCACGATGCTGCGCGCCATTGCCGGTATTTTCTCTCCCAACAGCGGCACAGTGGATCTCCACGGCAATACCATCTCACTGCTTGCCATTGGTCTCGGCTTCCAGAAAGAGCTTTCCGGACGGGACAATATCCTGCTTTCCGGCATGCTTCTGGGCTTCACCGAGGAGCAGATCCAGGCGCGGATGCAGGAGATCATTGAGTTTTCCGAACTGGAGAACTACATCGATGCCCCGGTGCGCACCTACTCCAGCGGCATGTATTCCAAGCTGGCTTTCTCCATCACTGCAATTTTGGAGACAGACATCATTCTTATCGATGAGGTCCTCAGCGTTGGAGATGCCAAGTTTAAGAAAAAGAGCTACAAGAAAATGAAGCAGCTCATTATGGACAAGGATCGTACTGTGGTCATTGTTTCCCACGATATGAAAGCGATTCGCGATTTGTGCGATACGGTCCTTTGGATCCACGAGGGGCGCTTGATGGAGTACGGTAAGACCGTGGAAGTCCTGGAAAAATACGAAGAGTTTATGAAATAAACGGAGGGAAGAAAATGAACTTTGTGAAGAAGATCCTCAAGAAGATCAAGGCAGCGATCAAAAAAAGACTGCGTCCTATGATCAAGTACGTCAACTTCAAGATCGTGGTGCCGATGTACTATAAGCGTTGCTGCAAGCTGCCCAAGAACGATAAGCTGGTTCTTTTCGCGGACCTGCGTGCCCGTCCTCTCCATGAGAATTTTGAGGGGCTTTATAAGATGTGCGAGGAAAACGGCTACGAGTGCGTGGCTCTGGACGGCAGAGGCTACGGCGAGGATGTTCCTGACAAAGCTCGTCGCAAAGCAAGACTCAAGTTCCAGTTTGATTTCTTGCGCTACTACGCCCAGTGTAAGGCGCTGTTTTTGGTGGAATACTTCCCTCTGGCAGATGCCGTAAAACCCCGGGAAGGCACCAAGGTGGTCCAGCTGTGGCACGGCTGCGGCGCAATGAAGCGAATGGGCTACGCCGCCGGCAGCAAGTGGGGCGTTTCCCAAAAGGCGATGAAGCGTTATCCTATGCACCAGTACTATGATACGGTGTGTGTTTCCTCTGCGGATGTCGTCGACTGTTATGCGGAAGCGTTCCATGTGGATCCCAAGATCATCAAACCCCTGGGTATGCCCAGAACCGACATTTACTTTGACCAGGAATACATTTCCCAGGCGAAGGCAAAGCTGAAGGAGAAATTCCCCAAGATCGGCGACCGGAAAGTCATTTTGTTTGCCCCTACCTTCCGCGGCAAGAGCATCAAGAAGTCTTTCTATAAGATGGATGATATTGATTTCCGCCTGCTGAAGCGGGAACTGGGCGACAAGTATGTTTTTATCACTAAGTTCCATCCCTTGATGGCAAAGGGCGGTCTGACGGACTCTATGAAGGTCAAGGGCGCTGGCTTCGTCTTCGACGGCACCTACGATCTGACCCCCGAGGAGGCCCTCTGCGCCGCGGATGTGCTGATCAGCGACTTCTCTTCCATTGCATTTGAATATCTGCTGCTGGACCGTCCTATCGTGTCCTACATCCCGGATCTGGATAAGTACAACAGCGACCGCGGAATGTTCTTCCCCTACGAAGAGACGATGCCCGGTCCCTATGCCTTTGATCCCGAGGAACTGCTGGAGACCCTGGTGAATCTGGAAGAGACCTTCGATGTGTCCACCATCAAGCCCTACCGTGACAAGTTCATGTCCGGCTGCGACGGCAAGTGCACCGAGCGTATCTTTAAGGCTATTTTGGGCGAATAAAAAACATCCCCCGATGCGTAAGCATCGGGGGTTTCTTTATAGCAGGTAACCGATAAAGTGGATCGCCACCAGATGGGCGGGATAGAAGATGTAGAAAAACCATTTCATCTTCCATTTGCCCCGCTGACCGTTGTAAAGCGCCAGAAGGGGAAGGGAACAAAGACTCCACCACTGAACACCGCCGTAGTGATTCGCAAGCAGTACCATTCCGAAAAACGCCTCAAACAGCTGCCACCATTTCCCTTTGCCGCAGTAGATCAGCAACGGCAAAATCACACCGAAGACGCCATAGTCCACGGCGTAATCGGTACGGGGCAAGAAGCCAGGCAGGATCTCACACAGGAAGAACGCGGCAGCCAGCGCCAATCCGAAGAGGATCCAAAGGAGCGCCGACTTTTTCTCCTGCGCCAGCGTAACAAGCAGTATCAGCCCCACGGACATACTGAAGGTCACCAGGATGCACATGTAGAGCGATCCCATGGCGAAGAAATAAACCACCTGACAGAGGCAAGCAAAGCCTGCAAGAGTCCCAAGATACCGCAGGGGGTTGCGGGTATGGCGGCAGCCTTCCGCGATCATAAAAGCAAAGATGGGCATTGCAAGCCGTCCGATGATCCGCAGCCAAAGAATGTGGGGAAACAGCTCCGCGCCGATATGATCGATGGTCATGGTGATCATGGCAAGGATCTTCAGCTGATTGCCGGTAAGACCTATTTTCTTCACGCGATCGCCTCCTTTTTTAAAATCATACCATAGCCCCTAAAAAAGTCAATAAAAAAAGAGAGGTCTTGTAGACCTCTCTTTTACAGTTAAACAGTAGCGGGTGTCTTCTTGCGGGTGATGAGCTGCATTACAAGCACCAGACCCACAAGACCCAAGCCGATGGCATCGGTGACGATACCGGGGTAGATCAGCAGCAGACCGCCGATGGCGGAGAGAACACGCTGATACCAGGGCATTTTAATAAGGAAGAAGCCTTCCAGCGCCGCGGAAACACCGAAGATGCCCACAACAGAGGTGATGCAGATCAGCACCACATCCCAGGGGGTGGTGTCAATGAAGAGCATAGCGGGATTCAGCGCGAATACGTAAGGCACGATAAAGGCGCCGATAGCAAGCTTTGTTGCGGTAACTGCGGTCTTCATGGGGTTTGCACCGGCGATGGCTGCGCCTGCATAGGCGGCCAGCGCAACGGGGGGAGTCAGGTCTGCAACGATGCCGAAGTAGAATACGAAGAAGTGGGCTGCAATCACGGGAACGCCCATACGCACCAGGATGGGGGCACAGGTGGCAGCCATGATGCAGTAGTTTGCGGTGGTGGGAACGCCCATGCCCAGCACGATGCAGCAAAGCATGGTGAGGAACAGCGCGATGATCACCTGACCGTTTGCCAGAGCAACGATGCCGTTAATGAGGGTGTTGGCAAGGCCGGTGATGGTGATGGTGCCGGCAATGATACCGGCAATGCCGCAGGCGGCAGCCACGGTGATCATACCCTGACCGCCGGAAGCAAGGGCTTCCAGGAAGCGCTTGGGAGTCAGCCGGTTTTCCTTGTTAATGAGGCTTACCAGAATCGCCACAACGATGGCAATAGCTGCTGCGTAGGCGATGGAGCGGGTGCTGGTGGAAACTAAGTAGATCAGTAGCACCAGGGGCAGCAGCAGATAAAGCTTTTTCAGCAGGGGCTTGAGCTTCGGCAGCTCGTCCTTATTAAGACCCCGAAGACCCAGCTTCTTGGCTTCCAGGTGGACGGTGATGAACACACCGGTAAAGTACAAAACAGCAGGCAGGATTGCCTTTAGTGCGATGGTGGGGTAGGGCGTCTGAACGTAGTCTGCCATCAGGAATGCGGCAGCGCCCAGAATAGGGGGCATGATCTGACCGCCGGTGGAGGCGGAAGCTTCTGCCGCGGCGGCAAACTCCGGCTTGTAGCCGGTCTTCTTCATCAGGGGGATGGTGGCGGAGCCGCTGCCCACGGTGTTGGCAACGGAAGAGCCGGAGACCATACCTTCAAAAGCAGATGCCACGACTGCAACCTTAGCAGGACCGCCGGAGAACCGACCGACCACTGCGTTGGAGATGTTGATAAAGAAATCGCCGATGCCGGTGCGCTCCAGGAACGCACCGAAGATAATGAACACGCCGATGAACTTGGAGCAGACATTTACGGGGGTGGAGAAGATGCCTTCCTTGGTGTAGAACAGGGTTCTTACCAGCATATTCAGCCGTCTGCCGAAATCCGGATTGGAAAGACCCCAGATCAGCGCGTAAGCAACAAAGCAGGCGGCAACAATCAGAATGGGAAGACCCACACTGCGGCGGCAGACCTCAGCCAGGGCGAGGATGCCCACAATACCGATGGCGATCTGATACCACTGGAAGATGCTGCCCTGCTGGATGATGTTCATGGCGTTAAAGGTGAAGTACAGGAAAGCGGCAGTACCCAGCACCATGGCTACGATATCGTACCAGGGCAGGGAATTTACTTTCTGCACGCCTTTTCTTGCGGGGAACACCAGAAAACCTGCGAATACCACGCATGCCATAAACGAGGTCAGGCGGATCTCTTCCAGCCAGCCGGTGAAGAGCGTCACATAAATAACGAACAGGGAGAACAGCGCCAGCAGGATGTTCACGATCAAGCGGGGCGTTCCCTCCCAGGTGCGGGTGTTGGATTCCTGGTCATATTTCTTCATAACCGCTTCAAGGTCCATAGGCTCCTGGACCTGGGGCGCTTTTTTCTTGAATAATGCCATAGAATACCTCCTTTATAAAAGATGGAATTGGCTGCAGTGCGGGTGCACTGCAGCCAAGATGCGATGAATGAAAGGGGGATCAGCCGGCGTTTACGGTAACGCCCTTTTCAGCGAAGTACTTTGCAGCACCTGCGTGGAAGGGAGCGGTCATGCCGCTGGTGGCGTTTTCAATGCTCAGCTCAGCGCCCTTGCCGTTTTCCTTGGCAATATCGGCGGTGTGGTCAAAGATAGCCTTGGTCAGGTTGTAGACATCGTCCTCGGATGCGCTTGCGGATACGATCAGGGTTGCCTTAACGGTAACGGTGGTCACATCGGAAGTCTGACCGGTGTAGGTGTCTGCGGGGATAACGTAGCTGGTGTAGAAGGGGGATGCGTCCATCAGCTTCTGGGCGATCTCGCCGTCGATGGGAACGAGGTATGCGGAGTTGGTTGTGCACAGCTCGGAAATTGCTGCGGTGGGAGCGCCTGCAACGATGAATGCAGCATCAATCTTGCCGTCCTTCAGACCGTCAGCACTGTCGCCGAAGCTCAGGTACTGGGGCTTGATGTCGTCCTCAGAAAGACCGGCGGCAGCCAGCACGTCCATAGCATTGAAGTAAACGCCGGAGCCGGGAGCGCCGATGGAAACAGCCTTGCCCTTCAGGTCAGCAACGCTCTTGATAGCGGGATCCATAGTCACCAGCTGAACAGCCTCAGCGTACAGACCTGCAACAACGCGGAAGGAATCTACCTTGCCGTCCTTCTCGAAGGAGCGGGAGCCTTCCCAGGCGTAAGCCATAACATCAGACTGGACGGTGCCCAGCTGATAGTCGCCAACATCAATGGACTGGATGTTTGCCTTGGAGCCGTCGGTAGAGACCACGGTCACATCGATACCGGCGTAGTTCTTAATGTACTGACCCAGGACGCCACCGAAAGCGTAGTATGTACCGGAAGTGCCGCCGGTTCCCATGGTCATCTTGCCGGCAGAAGCACCGCCGCAAGCAACCAGGCACAGCATCAGAGCCAGGCAAAGTACGATAGAAAGTGTCTTTTTCATAATATTTCCTCCTTTTCTTTGGATCCATTCCAAAAAAATTACTATCAGTATACTATAGGATGCCTGTGAATGCAAGAAAAAAATCTGATTTTTCCTCCGCTGCTACATATTTTTTCAGTTTGAAAAAGG
>JAZSAB010000154.1:0-9112 GCA_045601675.1 Faecousia sp. | reverse complement strand
CCGCTAAGGCTGGCGTTATCGTTGTTGACCACTATGGCTTCACCAACGAGCAGGTCGCTACCGATTCCATCTACCAGGTTCTGTTCGGTCAGAAGGAAGCTGGCATTCTGCAGGCTGAAGAGTACATCAAGGCAGCTGGCGAGACCGGTAAGGTCGCTATCATCGCTGGTCTGACCGGCGCTGACAACGCTATGCAGCGTACCGCAGGCTTCGAAGAAGTCCTGAAGAAGTACGAAGGCATCGAGATCGTTGCTACCGAGTACTGTGACTGGGATACCCAGAAGGCACAGACCGCTGCTGAGAACATCCTGACTGCACATCCCGACCTGGCTGCATTCCTGGTTCAGGACGACGGCATGTCCAAGGGCGTTTGGAACGCAATCGAGGCAGCTGGCAAGCAGGATACCTGCAAGATCGCTTCCCAGGGCTTCTATGAGTGGTCCAAGGAGTACATCAAGTCCGATAAGTTCATGTTCACCATTACTTATCCCGCAGGCTTCTTCTCCCGTGACGCTATGGACGTGATCAAGGCTGTCGTCGACGGTCAGACTGTTGAGCACGTTAAGTATCTGGGCATGGAGCTGGTCACCAAGGCAAACGTTGATACCGCTGCCCACGACTAATCTTTAGTCCCGATTAAAAATTATCATTAACGCATCAGAAGCCGGGTGTTCGCACCCGGCTTCTTGAGAGAAAGGGAAGATCATAGTGAGTAATACTACTTTCTTTGAAATGCGGGGCATCAGCAAGGAATTCCCCGGCGTCAAGGCGCTGGACAATGTGGGATTCACCGTTGCTGAAGGCGAAATTCGCGCTCTGGTCGGCGAAAACGGCGCTGGCAAATCTACCTTGATGAAGATTCTCAACGGTAACTACAAGAAGGACTCCGGCTCCATTCTTATCGATGGTCAGGAAGTCAATATCACCAATCCCCAGGTGGCGGATTCTCTGGGTATCACCATTATCTTCCAGGAGCTGAACCTGGTAGATGACCTCTCTATTGCAGAGAACATTTTTGCCGGTCGTCTTGCCAAGAAGGGCAAGCTGATCGACTGGAAAGACATTAACGGCAGAGCAAGAGAGTTGCTGCTGCGTATTGGTTTCGACACCGATCCCACAACCATCGTCGGCACCCTTACCGTTGCCGAAAAGCAGATGGTGGAAATTGCAAAGGCGCTGAGCCGCAATTCCCGTATCATCCTGATGGATGAACCCTCCGCGACATTAACCAAAAAGGAACTGGACGCGCTGTTCCAGATCATTCGTGATCTGAAGAAGCAGGGCATCGCAGTGATATATATTTCCCACCGCATGGAAGAAATCTTTGAGATCTGCGAGACGGTCACCGTTATGCGTGACGGACAGATCATCGGCACCAGAAATGTTGCGGAAGTTAGTTCCGACGAACTGGTGGAAATGATGGTCGGTCGTGAACTTAACAGCGCCTACCCCACAAGAAATGTGGAGATCGGCGAAGAGGTCATGCGCGTAGAAAATCTTTGCCGTAAGGACCGCAGACAGGATGTCAGCTTCAGCCTCCACAGAGGCGAGGTGCTGGGCGTTGCCGGTCTGGTGGGCGCAGGCAGAACGGAGATTATGCGCGCCATCTTTGGCGTGGACTATATCAACACTATGAATGTGTATGTCCGCGGCAAGAAGGTCAAGATCACCAATCCCACCAACGCAAAGAAGCACGGCATCGCCTTCCTGACGGAAGACCGCAAGGCCGAGGGTCTGACCCTGGACTTCACCGTCAAATCCAACATTGTTGCCGCAAACCTGCCCTCCATCAAGAAGGGTCTGTTTACCAGCAAGAAGCAGGAAGACGAGATCGCTGATGCTTATATCGAAAGAACCCACATTAAGACCCCCCACCGCAATCAGAAGGTGGGCAACCTTTCCGGCGGCAACCAGCAGAAGGTGGTCGTCAGCAAGTGGCTGAACTCTGCACCCGATATTCTCATTATGGACGAGCCCACCCGTGGTATCGACGTGGGCGCCAAGCGTGAGATCTACGAGATCATCAATGATCTGGTAGCACAGGGCAAATCTGTTATTCTCATCTCCTCTGAGCTTCCTGAGGTCTTGGGTATGAGCGACCGCGTCCTGGTTATGAAGGACGACGCCATCGTGGCAGTACTTTCCGGCGATGATATCAACGCTGTGGAAGTCATGCGCTACGCGCTTTAAGGCAGCAGAGAAACTCTTAAGAAAAAGGAGGAGTATAGATGGGTAAAACAATCAATCGCCTGGACGCCCGGTCTACCGGCGAATGGGTAAAAAACAATACAAATATTCTTCTGATGTTCGTGCTGATCATTGTCGGTGCGCTGACATCCCAGAACTTCTTTAGTACCGGCAACCTCTTTAACGTTTTGCGTCAGGTCACGGTCAACGGTATGCTGGCAGTGGCTTGTACTATGACGCTGCTGGTCAACGGCTTCGATCTGTCCATCGGTCACAATATGGCTTTGTGCGCCGTGCTGTGCATCGGCTTTGAGAAGTCCACCGGCTCCGGTGTTATTGCGATCGTTGTGGCTTTGGCTGCAGGCGCCGTTATGGGTCTTGTCAACGGTTTGTTGATGAAGCTGACCCGTGGCGGCAGTGGCGAAGGCTTTATGATCACCCTGGCAACCGGCATGATGGCCCAGGCTCTTGCAAAGTGGTACTGCGACGGCAGTGAGATCATCCGTGTTCAGATCCCGGAGAACCAGGACTGGTTCCGTCAGTTGGGTCAGGGCGACCTGTGGGGCTTCCCCATTTGTGCACTGATCTGGATCGTCATTATGGTCATCCTGCAGATCATCATCAAGAAGACCACCTTCGGCAGAAAAATGCTGCTGACCGGTGCCAACAAGAAGGCCGCCTACCTTTCCGGTATCGATGTAGGCGCTATGAAGGTTATTGCATACACTGTCGCAGGTCTTTGCTGTGGTATCGCGGCTGTGATCTACGCAGCCCGCTTCAACAGCGCTGCTGACGGCGCCGGCGTAGGCGGTGACTTCAACGGTGCGGTTATCTCCATCATCGGTGGTAACGCTCTGTACGGCGGTCACGGCGGTATGGTACAAGTATTTATCGGTGCCATTACCTTCGGCCTCATCACAAATATCCTGCAGCTGCTGGGTGTCAGCACTGCCGTTCAGTTCGTTGTCCAGGGCGCAATCCTGCTTCTGGCAATTAACCTCGATAAGCTGAAGAAGAGGTGATGGATATGAAACTTGGAAATAACGCAATTCGTTTGGGCAAGAAAGTTGCCACCGATTATCGTATCCCCATGCTCGCAGTGCTACTGTTTGTGGTAATGTCCTGCATTAAGCCTAACTTCGCTACTGCATATAATGTATACAGTATTGCAGACTCCATTGCCGGCTACGGCATTGCTGCTATCGGCTTTACCTTCATCCTGCTGGTTGGCCAGCTGGATATTTCCTTCGGTTCTGTCATCGCGCTGACGGCCTGTGTCTTTATGATGATGCTCAAAGCGGAGATTAACTTCGTAGTTGCTCTGCTGACTGCTCTGGCCCTGGGTTGTGTCTGCGGTGCGATCACCGGCTTCTTCGTGGCAAACTTCCGTCTTTCCCCGTTTATCGTTTCCATGACCATGCAGCTGGTGTATAAGGGCGTTGCGCTGACCATCACCAACTCCACTCCCGTTGCGCTGACCCACCCCACCCTGAAGGCGATCTATGAGATGAAGTTCTTCGATATGATCCCGGTTACCTTCCTGGTGTTCATCGCGCTGGCGCTGCTCGCGGAATTTATCCTGCGCAGAACCCAATTCGGCAGAAACATGTTCCTGGTGGGCGGCAATATCAATGCCGCGGATAACCTGGGTCTTAAGTCCAGCCGCTACATCTGGAGCGCATACATTCTCCAGGGTCTGTTCGCTGCCATCGCAGGTGTCGTAATGATGACCCGTCAGTTCTCCGCTTCCGGCAACCTGGCACTCCAGGGTCCGTTGAATGTTATCCCCATGGTTATCGTGGGCGGTACATCTATGGCAGGCGGCAAGGGTGGCGCCATCAAGACCATTTGGGGCGTTCTCCTTATGAACATCGTCTATAATGCTATGACCATGTTCTCCATTCCTGCTCCGCTGCAGCCCTTCGTCAAGGGCCTGATCCTTGCCATCGTTATCGTTACCGATAAGTATTTGGAGCGCAGACACGAGAAGGTATAATTTCGTTTTCCCAACAAAGCAGCCACCGCAATTGCGGTGTCTGCTTTCTTTTTCAGAACCTACTTTTCCTTTTTGGGGAAGTGTGCTATAATGAAAAAAAGGAGTGATATCATGTCGGATGCTATGGTAAATTTTGCTACACCTCTGTTCGACGGAATCGATGAACAGGATCTTACCGGGATGCTCCACTGTACCGGTTATCACACCGCTGCCTATAAGAAGGGGCAGATGATCCACTTAGAGCAGGAGCAGATCCGCCATATCGGCATTGTGATGGATGGCGCGGTGGATATGATAATGGAGGACATTTGGGGCAACCGCACCCTTTTGTCCCGTATGCGGTCACCGGAGATGTTTGGAGAGACTTTTGCCTGCAGCGAGGATAATCGCTCTATGGTATCGTTCCAGGCCGCAGAGGACAGCCAGGTGGTCTTCATACCTTTCCATAAAATTATGCACACCTGCACTATGGCTTGCCAGTTCCACCACAAACTTGTGGAAAATATGGTCCGGATCATTGCGTCCAAGAACAGGGAACTGCTTCAGAAGATTGAGATCATGTCCAAGAAGAGCCTGCGGGAGAAGATCCTTGCGTACCTCTCCTTGCAGGCACAGCTCCAGGACTCCCGATATGTGCAGCTGCCGCTGGGACGGGTGGAGCTTGCCCAGTATCTGTGCGCCGACCGCAGCGCCCTGACCCGGGAGCTTACCAATATGAAGGCAGAAGGACTTATTGATTTCGAAAAAAATACCTTCAAAATTTTGTACACAACCCCTCTGTTTGTTGCCTGCGCATCATACAGAGGGGCGTTTTCTTGCTACAATACAGAAAAAAGGAGGGATGTATATGATTATGGAAGGCTGCCAGGCTAAGCCCCGGACCCCAACAATCATCGAAAAGACCTGCCCCCAGTGTGGTGCAGAGATCGAACTGTTTTCCATCGACACCCAGATGGCTTGTGAGCACTGCGGTTTCGTGGCGTATAATGACACCCTCAGCTGTGTGCAGTGGTGCCAGTACGCCAGAAAGTGCGTAGGCGACGAGATGTACGAAAAAATGATGGAGATCGTAAAATCGCAAAAGGAGAGAAGCGCATGATCCGTAGGATTATTGAGATTGATCAGGAAAAATGTAATGGCTGCGGTCTGTGTGTTAAAGCCTGCCATGAGGGCGCCATCGGCCTTGTGGACGGCAAAGCAAAGCTCCTGCGGGACGATTACTGCGACGGACTTGGCGACTGCCTGCCCACTTGCCCCACCGGCGCCATCACTTTTGTAGAGCGTGAGGCTGCAGCCTATGACGAGGCAGCGGTGCTTGCCGCAAAGAAAAAGAGGGAAGAGCCCTGCGGCTGCCCCGGCACTGCCAGCCGGAGCATCCAAACAGATGCTGTTTGCAATGTGGGTACTGTTCCCAGCCAGCTGCGGAATTTCCCTATTCAGCTGAAGCTCGCCCCCCTGAATGCGCCCTATTTTGAGAACGCGGATCTGCTGATCGCAGCGGACTGTACCGCATTTGCCTATGGAAATTTCCACAGTGATTTCATGGCAGGCAAGGTGACGCTGATCGGTTGCCCTAAGCTGGACAGCGTAAACTACGCGGAAAAGCTGACGGCGATCCTGGCAAATAACGATATTCGCAGCATTACCGTTACAAGAATGGTAGTACCCTGCTGCGGCGGTCTGCCCTTTGCGGTACAAACCGCCCTGCAGAATTGCGGGAAAGAGATCCCGTTGAATGTGGTGATCATCGACCCCAACGGCAACATTCTATGAAAAAACCACCCGGGAACTTCCCGGGTGGTTAACTTTTTATCCGATGGGGATCTCGTATTTGGTGAGAATATGCTGGCCAACCTGGAGCAGGACCTTTTCCATTTCCAGCTTCAGCTCTACGGAAGGCATATACGCCTTCAGGGAGTTTTTATACGTAGTTCTGGGGTTGGGCCAGGTGTTGCCGGTGTTCAGGGTGTTTTCGCATTCGAAGGTGAATGCGCCCTTGTAGTCGATGGCGGTCAGCGCGCTCATGACCTCGTCGATGCTCATAGTACCCATGTAGGGCATCAAGTGCTCGTCCTCTTCGCCTTGATTGTCCGCAACATGGATACCCATCAGAAGATCGCCCAGATCCAGAATGTCTTCGTACTGGCTGCCCTGGACATTGGCGTGTCCCGTATCCCAGCAAGCGCCCAGCAGGGGGTTGTTTGCGTACTCCAGGAACTTGCGCATGGTCTTGCCGGAGTAGAAATAGGTATCGCAGCCCACGATCTTCTCTGCGCTGTTTTCAATCAGCACCTTAACGCCGGTCTTTTCCATAACGGGGAAGAACTCCTTGTAGAAATCCAGCGCTCTTTCGAAGAATTCTTCCTCGGTCATATGGGACTCGTAGGGTGCATGGACCACAATCTGGGGAATGCCCAGAATGGCGCAGGCTTCGATGGAGCGGATGGTGTATTTTACGATCTTATCGTAGGTCTGCTGATCCTTGAACGCGTTGCCGCCAAAAGAGTGAGCTTGGACAAACTCCATTTTCTTGTCAGCTACGTGCTTCTTAAGCTGCTGGGCGTATTCCTGCCAATCGTCCTCCATAAAGGGGTCCATAGACTCCAGGGAATAGAAGGAAAGATCAATGTAGCGAAAACCTGCCTCGCAGAGGTAGTCGATCAGCTCCGTATGCTTGTCGGAATAAGCGCCGAAGTCTGCCGTGGTGGTGGCGATCTTCATGCCGCCCTCCACGGGCTTTGTTTTGCTGGTATTGCCGCAGCCGGCAAACAGGGTAAGCGCCAATGCAGTTAAGAGGAACAAAGATAAAACCCGTTTCATAGGAAATCCTGCCTTTTCGTATTTGCTATAAGTACAGTATAGTGATTTTTGGAAAAAGAGTCAAGAAAGCACCCGGAAAAACATTGTTTTCCCGGGTGCTTGTATTTAGGGGAAATCAGCGCTGCACGCGGCCGGACCCCTCGCCGCCGGCAAGCTTTTCAACTTCCGCGACGCTGACCCGGTTGTAGTCGCCTTCCACGGAATGCTTCAGCGCAGAAGCAGCCACCGCAAATTCGATGGCGTCCTTGGAGGACTTACCGGAGAGCAGGGAGTAGATGAGGCCACCGCCGAAGCTGTCCCCGCCGCCAACACGGTCTACGATGTGCAGGTGATAGGACTTGGAGAAGTAGTAATCCTCACCGTCGTAAAGCATACCTGCCCAGTCATTGTCGCTGGCGGAGATGGAGGTGCGCAGGGTGATAGCGACCTTCTGGAAGCCGAACTTGTCAGATAGCTGCTTGGCAACAGACTTGTAGCCCTCGTGGTTGAGCTTACCGCCGTAGATATCGGTGCCCTCAGCCTCGATGCCGAACACATCCTTTGCATCCTCTTCGTTGGAAATGCAAACATCCACATACTTGCAAAGCTCGGTCATAGCCTTGTTTGCTTCCGCACGGGTCCAGAGCTTTCCGCGGTAGTTTAAGTCGCAGGAAACGGTGATGCCGCGAGCCTTAGCGGCTGCGCAAGCCTCCTTGCAGATCTCCACAACATTCTCACCCAGCGCGGGGGTGATGCCGGTGAAGTGGAACCAATCCGCACCCTGGAAGATGTCGTCCCAGTCAAAGTCTGCGGTGGTTGCCTGCTGGATGGCGGAGTACTTGCGGTCGTAAATGCACACGGAGCCGCGCTGGGAAGCGCCCTTTTCCAGGTAGTAGATACCTACACGCTCACCGCCGCGGGTAATCTTGGAGGTATCTACGCCGAAGTAACGCAGGGAGTCAACCGCTGCCTGGCCGATGGCATGCTTGGGAAGCTTGGTGACATAAACGCTTTCGAGACCGTAGTTTGCAAGGCTGACAGCGACATTTGCCTCGCCGCCGCCGAAGGTTGCCTGCATCTGGTCGTTCTGGAAGAAACGGTAATAGCCGTTAGGCGCAAGGCGAAGCATAATCTCGCCAAAGGTAACTACTTTTGCCATTTTTATTCTCCTTTTGCTGCTTTTCTTGCATCCAGGCAAAGCTGGGTGATCTTCTCCCAGTTGCCGGCAGAAATTTCTGCCTTGGGGCAGACCCAGCTGCCGCCAACCGCATGGACAAAGGGAGCGTCTACATATTCCTTGATGTTGGCAGTGTTCACGCCGCCGGTGGGCAGGAACTTAAGACCCACAAAGGGCGCAGCCAGGTTCTTCATGGCGTTTAAGCCACCGTAAACATTGGCGGGGAAGAACTTGACCATAGTAAGACCGTGCTTCAGAGCTGCCATGATCTCGGTGGGAGTTACGCAGCCGGGGGCAACGGGAATACCGTTTTCCACACACCAGCCTACCACTTCATCGCTGAAGCCGGGGGAGACGATGAACTTGGCGCCCATCTCTACGGCAAGCTTTGCCTGCTCCACATTTACGATGGTGCCGGCGCCAACCAGCACATCGGGGCAATTGTCCGCAACTGCCTTGATGGCTTCGGGAGCGCAGGCGGTACGGAAGGTGATCTCCATGGTGTCCACACCGCCGGCAAGCATAGCCTTGGCGGTGGGAATGGCGTCTTCTGCCTTATCGAGCACCACAACGGGTACTACGATGGAATTGGCAAGTCTTTCAAGTACTGTCATTTTGTTTACCTCTTATACGCCGGAGTATGCAGCAAAGCCGCAGTCGATGGGCAGCACCACGCCGGTGATGGCGGAAGCGGCCTTGTCGTCGGTGAGGAAGAATACGCCGCCCAGCAGCTCAGCGGAGTCCACGAAACGACCCATGGGAGTGCCGTTCAGAATCTTAGCGGAACGAGCGGTGGGAGTGCCGTCCTCATTGAACAGTAGAGCGCGGTTCTGGTTGGAAACCAGGAAGCCGGGAGCGATGGCGTTGCAGGGGATGCCGGTACCGGCAAAGTGAGTTGCCAGCCACTGCGTGAAGTTGCTGATGGCGGCCTTTGCGCCGGAGTAAGCGGGGAT
>JAZSAB010000153.1:0-12778 GCA_045601675.1 Faecousia sp. | reverse complement strand
TTGCGAGGAGGGCTTTGCCCGACGTGGCGCCCGAGCCCAATGTGCGAGGAAGTGCCCTTGGGTGCAATCAGTACAGAAGATTCCCATGTCGCTTCGCTCCTCGGAATGACAATGGGATTGTAGAGGACGGCGCCTCGTCATCCCATTCGTGATATCCCGAGCACAGCTGAGGGATCTGCGTGCCATCGCACTGCCAAAATTTCTCGGCTTCAATAGAAACGACAATAACTTCCAACGGATGCAGGCACCTGTTAAATAACAGTATGGGTGCAGCTGCAGGCAGAATAAGTATTGGAATCAACGGTTTTTTTAAATATTTCCTTGCAAATGGACAGTTGTTCTGCTATGATAGAGATGCTAAAGAAAAACCACTATATTTTATGGAGGTAGAATATGAAAAAACGATTGACGGTTTTGTGCGCGCTGGTCCTTGCGCTGACCTGTGCATTTTCGCTTTTCGTGGGCGTTCAGGCTGCCGGTGAAAGCAACCGGGCATCGAGCGTTGTGGATTGGTTTGCGAGTGAGACAAGCTACACAAACCATTATTACGGCGCTTTTGGTGGCGTAACCCGTGAAAGTGACGACAGTGTGCGCATCCTTGCCCAAACATGTAGCACCAGCGCTGGCCATATCGGCTTTATGCTGAAAAAAGAAACCATAAAGTCTATCGTCGACGAGGGCTATCAGACAGTTTCTTTCAAGATGGTCACCGAAGCTTATGAATCGGGCGACATTCCCGGATTTGTTGATGTGTACGCTTCCGGCGTTAAAGCTTCGAACTACCAGCTTAGCATTGCCAACGGTACGTACCCCGGAGGAGAAGATATATACTATGCAAGCGGCAGTGTTGTTGAGATCGATTTGATAAAGCTGTATAATGATACGAAGTTTACCGAAGGTTTAAAATTCATCGTAAAAAAAGCAGCAGCCAGCGGCAATGCGGCTAACGGACCGGCATACCTCGTGCTGTCCGAATTCCAGTTTACAAAGACCAAGCCTGTGGCAGAGACTCCCTTTGAACTGATGACCTTCGAAACAAGCTACGAAAGCTATGCAAACGGCGAGTTCGGCGGAGTCACGACGCTTGGAGGAAACAGCGTACAGATCCTGGCCAAGGAAGCAAATGGCGTATCCGGCTTTATGCTGAACAAGGATACTGTTGAGAAGTTGCTGCTATTTGGCGTGAACGAGATGACCGTCACCCTGACGCCTTCTGCTTACAATTCCGGCGCTACCCCGAAATATGTGGTTCTGGAGGCACCGGCAGTACCCAGCTATTATGTTGCGAACTGCGACTCTGTGGCGACTAAGGTTGACGGCAATAAGCTGTATTTGGCTGCAGGCACTGAAGTCACAATCAAGCTGCACAAGCTGTATGCAGATATTACCGCTGAAAACGGTCTGAAGTTTGCTCTCTTAAACGGTGATTCTTGGGCAAGCGGCGGAGCTACGGCTTATTTGACACTTGCGAATCTGACTTTTAATGCAAATATAGAGCAGCACTACCTTGACCTGGTTACTACCAATGGTGACTTTGTTGCGTATTATGCCGATGGCAACTGGACGAATACGACAGAAAAGTCTATCAGAGCAGTAGCCGATGCTGGTTTTAAGTATATTGACCTGAGCTTTTACCGTATGAGAGGCAGCGGTGATTACAGTGAACTGATGCAAGACGGCTGGGAGGAGATCGTTCAGGACTTGAAGGATCTTGCCGACGAGCTTGGTGTTGAATTTCGTATGTCTCATTCTCCTGGATATACCGGCTTTGGCTCTCCGGAATGGATTGATACCAACAAGCGTTGTATTGACGTTTGTGAAATGCTGGGCATAGAGAATCTCGTCGTCCACGTGACCGTTCGTCCTACAAAGGATGAGTTCTTTGCTGTTAACGCGCAAGGCTTTGGAGCCATTCTGCCCTACGCAGCAGAGCATGGTGTAAATATTCTTTGTGAGAACAGCACCTACAAGAATATGCCTGACGGCGGTTGGTGTATCAATGCTGGTGCAGATATGCGCGAATTCGTCAAATTTGTCCAGGCTAAGGGCTATTCCAACTTCCATGGATGCTGGGATACCGGTCACGCAAACTGCGAGGGATCTCAGTATCTGGATATTATCGCCCTCGGCGATGAGATGTACGGAATTCACTTTAACGATAACAATGCCGATGGCGATACGCACATGGTCCCCTATTATGGCACTATGGATGTTGATGAAGTGATGCGTGCATTCAAAATTATGGGTTATAGTGGCGAATTCACACTGGAAATTGACGGTTCCAAGCGTACCGATTCAACATACTCCGGTCCCAAGCTCGAAGAGGGTTTGGATCCCTATACAACGGATCGATTTGAACAGGAAAAGATTATCTTCCAGTTAATGAACTATATCCTGGAAAAACATGGCTATTATTGTAGCAATCATAGCTATTCCGAAGCAACTTGCACCAGTGCGAAGACCTGCAAGATCTGCGGTGCTACCAGCGGCAAAAAGTTGGGTCATATATACACCGATGTTTGTGATGCCACATGTAACCGATCCGGCTGCGGTGTAACACGCACCGTGCCCCACGACTATGCCGATGCAACCTGCACCACCGCAAAGACCTGTAAGCTTTGCGGCGCTACCGAGGGCAAAGCATTGGGGCATGATTATGCATCTGCAACCTGCACCACTGCAAAGACCTGTAAGGTCTGCGATACAACCAGCGGCAACAAGTTGGGACATGCCTACAGTAACGACTGTGATAAAAAGTGCAACAGATGCTACGCAGAGAGAACCGTCGGCACACATAAGTATACCAATGTCTGCGATTTGCAGTGTGACTCCTGTGGTGCATGGCGCGCGGCCTACCACACCTATAGCAACGATTGCGACAAGTCCTGTAATGTTTGCGGCGCAACAAGATCCGTAGGCTCCCATAAGTACACTAATGCCTGCGATACCACCTGTAACACCTGCGGTGCAAAGCGTACGGTTACCCACGACTACGCGTCTGCAACCTGTACCAAGGCAAAGACCTGTAAGATCTGCGGTGCAACCAGCGGCAGCAAGCTGGGTCATAAGTATTCCAATGCCTGCGATAAGTCCTGTAACGCTTGCGGCGCAACAAGGTCCGTAGGCGCCCATAAGTACTCCGACAATTGCGACGAATCCTGCAACACCTGCGGCGCGAAGCGTACCGTAAAGCACACTTACAAGACCACAACCACCAAGGCGACTCTTAAGAAGAATGGCAGCGTGGTGAAGAAGTGCACCGAGTGCGGCGAGATCGAAAGCAAGAAGACAGTCAAGAAGATTAAGTCTGTCAAGCTTTCTAAGACATCCTATACCTACAACGGCAAGACAAAGACACCTTCCGTTACTGTAAAGGATTCCGCCGGCAAGACTTTAAAGAAGGGAACGGACTATACCGTAACCTACGCCAAGGGCAGAAAGACCGTGGGTACTTACAAGGTAACCATTAAGTTCAAGGGTAACTACAGCGGCACCAAGGTGCTGACCTTCAAAATCACACCTCCCAAGACGACCCTTAAGAAGGTTACTCCTGCAAACGATGCTCTGAAGATCTCCATCGACAAGGAGACAAAGCAGGTCACCGGGTATCAGGTCCAGTACTCCACCTCCAAGACCTTCAAGAAGGCGACCACCAAGACGGTCAAGAGCTACAAAACCACCAGCCTGACCCTGAAGAAACTGAAGTCCAACACCAAGTACTTCGTTCGTGTTCGTACCTTCAAGACAGTCAAGGGTACAAGGATCTACTCCGGCTGGTCTTCCTACAAGACCGCAAGAACCAAATAAAGATAAGGGACAGATGCAAAATGCGTCTGTCCCTTGTTTACATCTCTGCGGATATGTGGTATACTATCAGCACTTAAAAATGGGAGGTGAATGCCTTGGATAAGTTCGTACTGAAGTCTGATTATAAACCCACCGGCGATCAGCCGGAAGCCATCGAAAAGCTTTCCCAGGGCGTTCTGAACGGTTTGCGGGAGCAGGTGCTCCTTGGTGTTACCGGTTCCGGTAAGACCTTTACCATGGCAAATGTCATCGCAAATGTAAACCGCCCCACCTTAGTCCTTGCCCACAACAAGACCCTGGCTGCCCAGCTTTGCAGTGAGTTCCGTGAGTTCTTCCCGGATAATGCGGTGGAATACTTCGTTTCCTACTACGATTACTACCAGCCGGAAGCCTACATCGCCCACACCGATACCTACATCGAGAAGGACTCCTCTGTAAATGAGGAGATCGACCGTCTGCGTCACAGCGCCACCTCTGCGCTTTTTGAGCGCCGGGATGTGATCGTTGTTTCCTCCGTCAGCTGCCTTTACGGTCTGGGTGACCCCATCGACTATAAGAGTATGGTCATTTCTCTTCGGGTAGGGCAGGAGTACCCGCTCGACGATGTGCTGCGCAAGCTGGCGGAGATCCGTTACGAGCGCAATGATATGGACTTTTCCCGTAACAAATTCCGTGTCCGCGGCGATACCTTGGAGGTCTATCCCGCATACTGGTCCGGCAGAGCCATTCGGGTAGAGTTCTTCGGTGACGAGGTAGACCGTATTTCCGAGATCAACGCGGTTACCGGCCTTGCGGAGCGGTATCTTGACCATGTAGCTATCTATCCCGCCAGTCACTATGTTGCCTCCCGCGAGAAAATGGAGCGCGCTATGGCAGAGATCCGCCGGGAATGTGATGCCCAGGTGGAGTATTTCCGCAGCCAGGATAAGCTCCTGGAGGCGCAGCGAATTGCCCAGCGTACGGCCTATGACCTTGAAATGCTGACGGAGATCGGTTTCTGCAACGGTATTGAAAACTATTCTCGTGTGATCCAGGGCAGAGAGCCCGGCACCCCGCCCACTACACTTTTGGATTATTTCCCCGATGATTTCCTGCTTTTGGTGGACGAAAGCCATGTGACGCTGCCCCAGTGCCGCGCTATGTATGCCGGTGACAGAAGCCGTAAGGACGCTCTGGTCAATTACGGTTTCCGTTTGCCCTCTGCGTACGACAACCGTCCGCTGAACTTTAATGAGTTTGAAAGCAAGCTCAACCAAATGATCTATGTCTCCGCAACTCCTGCGGAATACGAACTTACCCGTTCCGGTCAGACAGTGGAGCAAGTGATTCGTCCTACGGGACTTTTGGACCCCATAGTGGAGGTAAGACCCATTGATGGGCAGATCGATGACCTGATAGGGGAGATCAACGCACGAAGTCAGCGCGGTGAGCGCGTCCTCGTTACCACTCTCACCAAGAAGATGGCGGAGGACCTCACCGCCTATTTCCTCAAGGTTGGCATCAAGGTCCGTTATATGCACTCGGATGTGGGTACGATGGAGCGCATGGAGATCATCCGCGACCTGCAAATGGCGAAATTCGATGTCCTTGTGGGTATCAACCTCCTGCGAGAGGGTCTTGACCTGCCGGAAGTGAGCTTGGTTGCGATCCTGGACGCGGACAAGGAGGGCCTCCTCCGCTCCCAAACCAGCTTGATCCAGACCATCGGCAGAGCCGCCCGTAACGCAGACGGCAAGGTTATCATGTACGCAGACAACATAACGGATTCCATGGACGCGGCTATTAAGGAAACGGAGCGCCGCCGCGCGATTCAGGATGCCTACAATAAGGAGCACGGCATTGTGCCGAAGACCATTATCAAGTCCGTCCGGGATCTGATCGAGATCTCGTCGCCGACTCCCGAACGAAAGGGGAGAAGCGGTATAAAGATGACAAAGGCAGAAAAAGAAAAGGAGATCGCCCGCCTGGAAAAGCAGATGCGGGAGGCTGCCCGAATGATGGAATTCGAGTACGCCGCGCTGCTGCGTGACCAGATCATCGAGTTGCGTGGAAATGGTATATAAATAATCCCGTCCGGTTGGACGGGATTTTCTTATGCATTTTTACGTTGCTTCCACAAACTGATGAATCGAAATACCGTGGAAGAAATGATAATGCCGATTGCCAGAACGCCTGCGATGGCAATGGTCTGCTTCCCTTGAGAAGCAAAACGCGCGGCATCGCCCATAAGAGCATAATAGGTGGTGTAGAAAATGCCTGCGCCGGGCAACAGCGGGAAGCAGGACACTACAAGGTAGGAAATTGCCGGGTACTTCCGGATGCGCGCCATACATTCGGCATAAACGGACGCCACCACTGCTGCGATGAAATTGCTGAGGACCGGGGACGCGCCCAAGTAGTGTGCAACACAGTATGCGCCCCAGGTCAGCACACCGCCGATGACACAGAAAATGCCGCCGGGGAAGTGGATATTAAAGTAGATGGTAAAGCCGAGACAGCCGATCAGCGCACCCAAGAGCTCCAAGGCATAGCCGCCGGAAATGAGATCAGGCATAACCGGATTGGGGAAGATGGCTCCGACCAAACTCCAGGCGGCGCCGGTACCCAAAGCAATTGCCACCGCAATTAAAAGCACCTGTACGATGCGGTTGATACCGGAGTTGGTGTCGCCGTATATGATGTCACGCATGGCGTTGGTAAACAGCAGTCCCGGCACCAGGATCATCAGCGCACCGACGACGGAGGCGGTGGGGTTTGCAGACAGCCCAAGACAGCCGGAGCTAAATGCCGCAAACGCCATTACAAACGCGGATACGGCTGTGGTAAAGATACTGTTCACTTTCCACTTTTCCGCAAATACGGAAATAAGACCGATAAGAATTCCGCAGACACCGGCGCAAATTGCGTCGGAAAGATTACCGCCAAAGAAAACAGAAAAACCGAAAGCGCCCAAGAAGTGACCTAAAATCGCAATGGGAAGGCGGTGATGGACACGGGAATTGTCCGTTTCCGAAAGCCATTTTATCGCATCCTCCGGGTCAGGATGCTCCGCGCAGATCCTGCGGCTCAGGTTGCTATAACGCTCCACAGAGTCTAAATCGTTTCCGTGCTGACCGATGCGGCGCATACGGGTCATGGATTTTCCGTCTTCCGCTACAATGCTGATAATGAGAAGGTTGGGAATGGCGAATGCCTGGGATTCGATGCCGTAGGAGGCAAATATGCGATTGACGCTTTCTTCGATACGGAAGGTTTCCGCACCGGACATTGCCAATCGGTAACCAAGTTTTTCCACCAGGTCCAATAAAAGGTTGTAGTCCATACTGGTTCCTCTTTATACTGATATTACCAACAGTATATCACTTTTTCTGCGAAATACAAGGAAAAACACCGCCGATTTCTCGGCGGTGTCAAATATTATTTTCGAACGAACAAAACACCTAAAGTGCCGGGTCCACAGTGGCAGGAGATGGTAGAGCCGGCGATGGTGTAGTAGGTAGTCTCAAAGTTACCGTACTGCTCAACAGCGCTATTCACAGCCTCCAGACACTCGTCAGAAACGGGCGTGCGGGTAACAAAGAGGGTGTCTCTAACAAGGTCGTCGCGATCTGCAAGACGGTCTTTTACATAGTTAGCCAGGCACTTTGCGTAGTTGCCGCGGTACTTCTTAACAACGCCCATCTTACCGTTGCGAACCTCGATACAGGGCTTCAGGTTCAGCAGGTTAGCGCCCAATGCCGCAGCAGAGGAGCAGCGTCCGCCCTTGACCATGTACTCCAGACGATCCAGCAGAAAGCTTGCCTCCACTTTTTCAGTGTATGCGGTGAGGGTTTCCTTGAGTTCGGCAAGGTTTTCGCAGTCTTTTGCCAGCTCGCAGGCTTTCAGCACCACAAGACCCTGACCGGTGGACAGGTTCTGGGAGTCGATAAGGATGACATTGGAGAAGTCCTCAGCAGCCAGGCAGGCATTCTGATAGCAGCTGGAGAAACCGGAGCCGATGTTAATATGCACCACGCCGTCATATTCGGATGCGTACTTGCCGAAGAAATCCGCATAGTCGCCAATGTTCAAAGCGGCGGTGGAACACAGATCGCCGCCGGCAGCCACATGGGCAAAAATGTCGGGGGGAGTGATGGTCTCGCCGTCACGGAAAGGCTCACCGTTCTTTACGATAGTCAGTGCTAAGGTGGTAATATCATATTTTTCAAGGATCTCCTGGGACAGATCGCAAGTGCTGTCGGATGTGACTTTGATTCTCATTGTGTTTTGCTCCCTTCGGCAATTATATGTCAGTATGTGTGGTTGGTATGCTATTTTTCATCATAAAGCAGCTGGGCTCTACATTCTTTGCTCGAAGGTAGTTTGCGCCCCAATCGCGCATAGAAGTAAGCACAGGCATAAGGGTTTTTCCCAGCTCTGTCAAGGAGTACTCGACCTTTGGGGGGATGATAGGGAAGACTTCGCGGTGGATCAGGCGATGGGTTTCAAGCTCCCGGAGCTGCTGCGTCAGCATTTTTGCTGTGGCGCCAGTAATGGCTCTGTGCAGCTCCGAAAACCGCATCTTACCCTCGGACAGATGCCAGAGAATCAAGGCCTTGTATTTTCCGCCGATCAGATCCAGGGTAGCTTCAACAGGGCAGTTGCCTTTCACTTCAGCCCCTCCTTGGTATCCAAAACGGTAGGATGGCACAAAAATGTGCATACTTGTGTTTTTTGAATTATGTGATAGTATAGTATCATAAAAAATGTAAAGTGTCAACTTGAAGGATGGGAGTGAGAATATGGAACTGAAATTTGATGTTAAGGGAATGACTTGCGCAGCATGTTCCGCCCGCGTGGAAAAAGTAACCGCTGGTGTCAGCGGTGTCAACAAAGTAGAAGTAAACCTGCTTGCGGGCAAGATGAAGGTGGAGGCAGATTCCGATGCGGTGACAGCGAAGATCATTGCCGCGGTGTCGGCAGCCGGATATGAAGCATCTATTCCCGGAAAGACGGAAAAAACACTGCCGGATACAGGACTGAAACAAATGAAGATTCGAATCATTTGGTCTGCGGTGTGCCTTGTTGTGCTTATGTATTTTACTATGGGGCACATGGCGGGATTGCCGCTGCCCGGTTGGTACCACGGGGCGGAAAACGCGGTGGTCGCGGCGCTCTTGCAGTTTATGCTGACCCTACCGGTGGTAATTCTCAACCGTGTGTATTATACAAAGGGACTCAAGGCACTTTGGAAACGCTCTCCCAATATGGATTCGCTGATCGCCGTAGGAAGCGGCGCAGCCCTGGTATACGGTATTATTGCTCTGTTTCTTATGTCCTATGCCATGGGACACGGGGATTGGGATACGGTTCAAAAGTATAGCAGCAACCTCTATTTTGAGTCTGCGGCTATGATCGTGACGCTGATCACCTTAGGCAAATTCCTGGAGACCCGTGCCAAGGGAAAGACGGGAGATGCCATCCGTCAGCTGATGGACTTGAGCCCCAAAACCGCAACGGTACTGAAGGATGGAGAGGAATCCGTTATCCCGGTAGAAAATGTACTTCCCGGTGATGTGGTGGTTCTGCGCTCCGGCGGTGCGATCCCGGTGGACGGTATCGTACTGAAAGGGCATGCATCCGTTGACCAAAGTGCCCTTACCGGCGAAAGTGTTCCTGTAGATAAGGAAGAGGGGAGCGCGGTATCTGCCGGTACGGTCTGCACGGAGGGATATCTGGAGATCCGGGCGGAAAAGACCGGCGAGAATACCACCCTTTCTCAGGTGATCCGCATCGTTGAGGAGGCTGGCAGCTCCAAGGCGCCCATTGCCCGTCTTGCGGATAAGATCGCAGGTGTCTTTGTGCCTGTGGTTATGGTGATAGCTGCGGTCGCGTTTGCCGTATGGATGATCGCGGGTCAGACCTTTGAATTTTCCCTTACCACCGCAATTTCCGTGCTGGTAATTTCATGCCCCTGCGCCCTGGGACTTGCAACCCCCGTAGCCATTATGGTGGGTACAGGCACAGGCGCGAAGATGGGCGTTCTGTTCAAAAACGCGGAGGCGCTGGAAAATCTCCACCGTGTAGATACAGTTGTGCTGGATAAGACCGGTACACTGACGGTGGGTGCTCCCTCCGTAACAGATGTGTTGGCGGTCGAGGATAAGAATACGCTTCTGCGGGTAGCCGCTTCTTTGGAGCAGTATTCGGAGCACCCCTTTGCTAAGGCAATTCTTGCCCATTGTTGGGATACTGTGCGGGAAGCGGTTGAGGACTTTAAGACGCTGCCCGGTCGCGGTGTCAGCGGCATTATTGACGGTACTGTTTGCTACGGCGGCAATAAAAAACTGATGGACAGCATCGGTGTGAAAATTCCCGATCTGACTCACCTTTCCGCCGAGGGAAAGACGCCTCTTTATTTCGCGAAAGGTAACGAGTATCTGGGCGCAATCGTGGCGGCGGACGTGCTGAAAGAGGATTCTGCGGACGCGATTTCTGAGATGAAGAAAATGCGCCTTGAGGTCGTAATGCTCACTGGTGATAACGAAAAGACAGCCCGGGCAATCGCACAGCAGGCGGGAATCGACGAGGTGATCGCCGATGTGCTTCCCGGCGACAAGGCAGGATCGATCCGGGAACTGAAGGAAAAGGGTCGTAATGTGCTGATGGTCGGTGACGGAATCAACGATGCGCCGGCGCTGGTTACCGCGGATGTGGGTATGTCTATGGGCAGCGGTACGGATATTGCCATGGAATCTTCCGATGTGGTGCTGATGAACCACTCCCTTTCCGGTGTAGCTGGGGCGATCGCCCTCAGTAAGGCAACCATCCGTAATATCCGTCAGAACCTTTTCTGGGCATTCTTCTATAATTGCTTGGGAATCCCCGTTGCCGCAGGTGTGCTTTACCCGGCGTTCGGTATTCAGCTGAGTCCCATGATCGGCGCTGCGGCAATGAGCCTCAGTTCTGTGTTCGTTGTTACAAACGCACTGCGTCTGCGTTTCTTTAAAGGTAATAAGGTAAAAGTGAAGGAAACCATTAAGGAGGAAATCAAAATGGAAACTATTATTTATGTGAACGGTATGATGTGCCCCCACTGCAAGGCTCGTGTAGAGTCTGTCTGCAAGGCAGTACCCGGTGCAACCGATGCCCAGGTTGACCTTGAGAAGAAGCTGGTTTGCGTAACCGGCAATGCAAATGTGGATGCCCTTAAGAAAGCAATCACAGATGCGGGCTACGAAGTAGTAGGATAAAGTCCAAATTATTACACCGATGCGCGGATAGAATATAGCCATAAAGACCGAAAGGATGATGGTTATGTTTTCTATTCGCAGCGTTGGTGGTCACATTCAGGTGTATGATCAGGATGGTAGATTTCTGTTTTCCGCGGATTCGGAGCGGGAAGCAAGAGAGGAATTGAAGGAATATGCGAACTGTGCGGCTTGATATCTGCTACGACGGTACAAGATACCGCGGCTGGCAGAGACTAAGTACAACCGACAATACCATACAGCAAAAATTAGAAACAGCGCTGTCCCGGATCCTGGGTGAGGAAATCGAGATCAGCGGCAGCGGCAGAACCGATGCCGGCACCCACGCGCTGGGGCAGGTGGCAAGCTTTCATACGGAAAGCGATATGCCTTGCGAGGAGATCCTCCAAAACCTTCGTATGTATTTACCGGAGGACATCGGCATATATTCCTGTAAGAATGTTTCTCCCCGGTTCCACGCCCGCTTAAATGCCAAGGAAAAGATATACTGCTATCGCGTTTGGAACAGCGATGCGCCTTGTGTGTTCGACCGGAAATTCGTCTATAAGGATGCCCGTCCCTTGGACATTGATGCGATGCGGCAGGCAAGTCAGCATTTCCTGGGTGAGCACGATTTCTCCGCATTCTGCGCCGCGAAGAGCAAAAAGAAAACCACGGTCCGCTATATCCGAGCCTTCAATATCGAAAGAGTAGGAGAAGAGGTTCGCTTTACAGTGACCGGCAACGGTTTTCTCCACAATATGGTCCGCATACTTGTGGGAACACTTTTGGAAGTGGGCAGGGCAGAGCGCTCTGCGGATTCGATCCCCGAGCTTTTTGGCGGAAAACGGGAAGAGGCAGGTATGCTGATCCCAGCCTGCGGTCTGTGCCTGATGGAGGTAATGTATTGAACATTCAGATATTTGGAAAAAGCAAATGCTTTGACACGAAGAAAGCAGAGCGCTACTTCAAGGAACGCAGAATCAAATTCCAGGCGGTGGACCTGCTTCGTTTCGGCCTTTCCGGGAAGGAATTCGACGCTGTGCTCCGGGGCGTTGGCGGTATCGACAATCTGATCGATTGGGACGCAAAACACCCGGATATCACCCTTATGAAGTATATGGACGATGTGGTAGCGAAAGAGGATAAGGTCTTCGATAACCCCGCGCTTATGCGCACACCCATCGTCCGTAACGGAAAGCAGGTAACGCTTGGTTATTGCCCGGAAGTCTGGGCAACTTGGGAATAACACAAAAGCTGTCTCGTAGCGGTGAAATGACACCGTATGAGGCAGCTTTTTTGTATGAATGTGCCGGATGCGCAAATATTTTCTTGCAATCTTGGCAAAACGGTGGTATTGTAGGAGGGAATATTTGTGCTGGAATCTGTGAACCGCTTTGTTTGGGGAATTCCGACTTTGGTGCTCATTTTGTGCGTAGGTATCTACGTCAGTATGCGCACCGGATTTGTCCAGATCCGCCTGTTTCCCAGGGCGCTGAAAGAATTCTTTGCACAATTTCGCAAGACGAAAGAGCCGGGACAGATAACACCCTACCAGGCACTGTGCACAGCCCTTGCGGCAACCGTCGGCACCGGAAACATAGCCGGTGTTGCGGGCGCCATTTCCTTGGGTGGTCCGGGCGCAATCTTCTGGATGTGGATCTGCGCGTTCTTCGGTATGGCGATCAAATACGCGGAGGCGACCCTGGCGCTCTTTTACCGGCAGAAAAACCGGGAAGGGG
>JAZSAB010000152.1:0-2790 GCA_045601675.1 Faecousia sp. | reverse complement strand
AGCTGCAGGTCTGGTTTATTGAGAATGCCCAGGAGGCAGCCCGGGCTGCCGATCAGATCCTGGTGAACAAGCGGGCCAGAGAATCTGCGGAAAAAACCAAGAGCAATGTGAAAAAGAAGCTCTCTGGTTCTATTGATATTGCCAACCGGGTGCAGAAGTTTGTGGATTGCCGTAGTCGGGATACCGCAGTGCGGGAACTCTATATCGTGGAGGGTGACTCCGCATTGGGAAGCGTTAAGCTTTCCCGTGACGCGGAGTTCCAGGGCATCATGCCGGTGCGCGGTAAGATCCTCAACTGTCTGAAAGCAGACTACAACAAGATCTTCGGTTCCCCCATCATCACCGACCTTATGAAGGTGCTGGGTTGCGGCGTGGAGATCCAGGGCAAGAAAGCAAAGGACCTTTCTTCCTTCGACATCGACAATCTGCGTTGGAATAAGGTCGTCATCTGCACCGACGCGGATGTGGACGGTTTCCAGATCCGCACCCTGATCCTCACTATGCTCTACCGCCTCTGCCCCACCCTGATCCGGGACGGCTATGTGTATATCGCGGAATCTCCCCTGTTTGAGATCACATACAAGGGAAAGACCTGGTTTGCCTACAACGAGTCGGAGAAAGTAAAAATCCTGCGGGATGACTTAGAGGGCAAGAAGCCCGACAGCATCCAGCGCTCCAAGGGTCTTGGTGAGAACGACCCGGAGATGATGTGGATGACCACCATGAATCCGGAGACCCGCCGGCTCATTAAAGTTATGCCCGAGGATGCGGAGCGCACCAGTCACTACTTTGATGTGCTGCTGGGCGACGCACTGAATGAGAGAAAGAATTTTATCGCGGAAAACGGCGCCAGATATCTGGAGCTTGCCGATATTTCCTAAGTGAGGAAAACTATGGCACGTAAGAAAAAAGAACCGGAACAGAAAAAGAAAGTGAATACCGACGGCATTATGGGCTTAGTCGGCTCCACCACGGAGCAGGCGATCTCCGAAACCCTGGAAATTAACTATATGCCCTATGCCATGTCGGTGATCGTATCCCGTGCGATCCCGGAGATCGACGGTTTTAAGCCCTCCCACAGAAAGCTCCTCTACACTATGTACAAGATGGGCCTACTGAAGGGCAGCCGCACCAAGTCTGCCAACATCGTCGGCCAGACCATGAAGCTCAACCCCCACGGCGACGCAGCCATCTACGAGACTATGGTCCGTCTTGCCCGGGGCAACGAGACCCTGCTGCACCCCCTTGTGGACAGCAAGGGTAACTTTGGCAAGGTCTACTCCCGGGATATGGCATACGCCGCCCACCGTTATACGGAAGCAAAGCTGGACCCCATTTGCGCGGAGCTTTTCCGGGATATTGACCTGGACACCGTGGATATGGTGGATAACTACGACGGTTCTATGAAAGAGCCCGTCCTGCTGCCCACCACATTCCCTAACATCCTTGTTAATCCCAACCTCGGCATTGCCGTTGGTATGGCAAGCAACATCTGCTCCTTTAACTTATCTGAGATCTGCAACGCCGCCATTGCGCTGATGCAGAACCCCGACTGCGACCTATTAGAGGTCCTGCCCGGACCGGACTTCTCCACCGGCGGTCAGCTTCTCTTCGACGAAGCTACCACCCGGGAGATCTACCAGACCGGCAGAGGCAGCTTTAAGCTCCGGGCAAAGTGGCGCTATGTAAAGGAAGGCAACCTCATCGAGATCTATGAGATCCCCTACTCTACCACCATTGAAGCCATTATGGATAAGGTGGCGGACCTCATGAAGAGCGGTAAGATCAAAGAGATAGGTGATATGCGTGATGAGACCGACCTGGGCGGCTTAAAGATCACCATTGACTTAAAGCGCGGCGCAGATCCCGATAAGCTGATGCAAAAGCTTATGCGCCTGACCCCTCTGCAGGACAGCTTCCCCTGTAACTTCAACATTCTCATCGCCGGTATGCCCAAGGTTATGGGTGTGGGTGAGATCCTGGAAGAGTGGACTGCCTGGCGTACCGAGTGCGTCCGCCGCCGCATCTACTATCAGATTCAAAAGAAAGAGGACCGTCTGCACCTGCTGAAGGGTCTGGAGCGGATCCTCTTGGATATCGACAAAGCCATCAAGATCATTCGGGAGACCGAGCTGGAAAGCGAAGTCATCCCCAACCTGATGATCGGCTTCGGTATTGACGAGATCCAGGCAAATTATGTTGCGGAGATCAAGCTGCGCAACATCAATAAAGAGTACATCCTCAAGCAGACCCGGGCCATCGACGACCTGGAAAAGGAAATTGCAGATCTGCAGGGCACCCTCAACAGCCACCGCCGTTTGAAAAATGTGATCATTTCCGAGCTGAAGCAGGTTGCGGAAAAGTACGGTCAGCCCCGTAAGACGGAGATCGTTTACGCAGAGGAAACTGTGGCTGCCGAGGAAGAGGAAGACGACATTCCCGACTACCCGGTGACCCTGTTTGTTTCCAAGGAAGGTTACCTCAAGAAGATCACCGCCCAAAGTCTGCGAATGTCCGGTGAGCAGAAGTTCAAGGAAGGCGACAGCCTTTCCTTCTCCACCGAGACCACCAACAAGGCAGAGATTCTGGTCTTTACCGACCACTTCCAGTGCTATAAGTCCCGGCTTTCCGATTTTGAGGACAGCAAGGCATCCCTTTTGGGTGATTATCTGCCCCAGAAGCTTGGTATGGATCCCGGTGAAACTGTTCTGCAGGTGCTGCTGCCCGGAGATTACAAGGGATTTGCGCTGTTCTTCTTTGAAAACGGCAAGGCGGCCAAGGTGCCGTTCT
>JAZSAB010000151.1:0-13460 GCA_045601675.1 Faecousia sp. | reverse complement strand
GGTGGTCCACATAGGCATCGGCAATCACATATACAAAGTCGCACTGAGTCCAGCCCCGTGCTTCCATATCCTGTTTAGAGAGCGGTAAAAAGTTCATAAAATCACCTGAATTTTTTCTGATAGTATACTATAACATGAGGTTGCTTTCCTTTGCAAGCATATTCTGCGCCGGATGCTTTTGAGAGTGAAAAATATTTTGTAGAATTTTCAAAAAGCGGTTGACAAAATGGGCGGCGTATGGTAATATGTTCAAGCGTTAAGCGGAAGCCTAACAAAATGTAAATATGCGCGAGAGGTGGAATTGGTAGTCTCGCTAGATTCAGGTTCTAGTGTTCACTGCGGACGTGCGGGTTCAAGTCCCGCCTCGCCCACCAAAAGGAAAACCCGGTATTCATTTCGAATACCGGGTTTTTTCTGCTTTTATTATTAGTTTTCTTTATAAAAAGTTTAGATATTAAATAAGGCGACGGAAATGTTTCCCTTTTGTTTTCCCTTATGCGTTTACCGCCTTGATAAATTGCTCCATGCGGTTGGCACTTTCTTGCTTCATTTTCTTTGTTACATGACCATAAATATCAAGGGTGAACGACGCTGTAGCATGCCCCAGGTTCTCCTGCACGGTTTTTATATCATCGCCTGATTTGATAGCTGCAACTGCGTAGGAGTGACGCAAATCATGAAAACGGGTTTCAGGACTGCCGATATCATTCATCACTTTCTTAAAATCAAGATAGACTGTCTGTGGCTTTAAGTGATGTCCCAGCTCATCAGTGAACACAAACCCGCTGTTATTGAAGCATTCACCGTGCCGAAGGCGGTTTTCAAGCTGCTTACGCCTTACCCCATGAAGCACCTTAACAACAAAGGGAGCCAGCGCGATCATGCGCCCTTTGCTGTTTTTGGTAGGAACCAGGGAATATTGTCCTCCGCTTCCTCTGATTTTTTGGAGCTGTTTATCGATGGTCATTGTTCCGCTATCCAGATCGATACAGTCCCAGAGCAGACCGCAAACTTCTCCCTCGCGCATACCGGTAAACAAAGTAGTGATAAATAGATCTTCGTATCTGTGACCCTTTATAGCTTTCAGAAAGCTACTGATCTGATCTTCATCCAAGGGTTGAATCTGCTTTTTTATGATTCTGGGCAACACGCAGGAATCTGCCGGATTAAACCGGATATATCCATTCGCTACAGCTTGCTGTAAAGCTTTGTGGAGGACGCCGTGGACATTCTTAATGGTTTTGGCAGATAGCGCCTTTCTGTTTCCATCCTGCGCCCCTAGCTTATTGTATAACCCCTGGATGGTGTGAGCGGACAGAGATTCAAGACGTATAGCGCCAAGTCCGGGTTTGAGATGTGTCCGCATGGTGCTCTTATAGGAATCTACCGTCCGGGGCTTTACTCCGCCAAGGTATTCGGCGGTCCAGATGTCCAGCCATTGAGCGACGGTCATTTTGCTGGGGGCGGTGTAGGTGCCCTCATCAATGGACGCGGTGGCGGCTTTCAGCTTTTGCGCCACTTCCTTTTGGGTTTTTCCGGTGATAGACCGCTGGATCTGCTTGCCGGTACCCGGATCATAGCCGGAAGTATAGCGCGCCTCCCAGTAGGTGTATTCCTTTCCTTTGCGGGTGATCGTCTTTTTGCGGATCGTGCCGGTGCCGGCAGCTGCTTTTCGTGCCATAATATTTTCCTTGCCTTTCCGGGGCAAGTCTGCTAAAATAAAAGGGCAGACTGCTCCTACTTGTGGTGAGTGTGGGTGTTTGCATTTGCCGCTCCGGTGTTCCAGCACCGGGGCGGTTTTTTATTTAGTTAAGAGATATTCTGTATAGCGCTGGAGTTCCTGGTATAGCGCATCTGCAAGCAGCATTATACTTCCCACCGATGGCCACAACTTTGGCATACGCCATAGGTTACCGTTTTGGTTTTCTTGCGAAGCATCAATGGAATCAGAACAAGCCAGCCAATAACGGAAACAGCAAGGAAAATGTACAGGAACACCTTAAAACATCCAGTTTTTCTGGATTCTGTAACAGTTTGAAACTGGACATTTGTGTTCTTACATCTTGGGCAAGGTCTGCTACTCTTTGGCTGTTCCGGTAATACAACCTGGATTGGCGTTGCCGCAACGGGAATGTTATTTGTCGTTTTAGTACCGCATTGGTTACAAAATCGTGCACCGTCTGGCAGCTTGTGTCCACAATTCGCACAAAACATTTTTTCACCTTCTTTTGTTTTATATATCCGGCATTGCCGGCAATTTACAATTAAAATATATTCCTTTTACGCTCTTTCCGGCAGGTTAGTGTGGATTATATTTTGCGACCTGATTCGATGGCGAGTGCTTTGAGTTCTTGGTAATTCTTTGTGTTTAGCTTTTTTATTCTGCGATAACCGGAAATAGTTTTAGGACATTTGTCGGGGATATTTTGCTGTACCCATTCAAAATCCTTTTCTTCTTGCCTACGCATTGCTTCTGCTGCGAGGATATGTGGGGATTTGTATATTATTTCACCATCACGTTCAAATTTTTCTAATGTGAGGATACCATCTACAGTGTTAAAATAATAGAAATGACCACCGCTATTTCGCCAACAAAATACCTCCGCTTTCTGCACACTTCCGTCCTGACCGTAAAATAGATTACCGTGGGTCGATATGTTATTGTTGGATAAATCTGTCATGAAAGAAAGTGAAACAGGGTATTTCGCAGGCTTCCCGGTAAATGTGTGTGGGGTGCACATTAATCTTGTATGACCATGGTGTTTTTGTGGGGTAAAAACGATCTTATCAACTGGTATGCTTATTCGCTTGGTGATGGATGGGGATAATTTCGAAGATGCTGCTATCAGTGCATTCATTTTCTCGAGTTCGTTCTTGGCAATATCGATATTAGAACCAATCAAATCAATATAAGCAAAGGGATGACCGTTGGGCACAATAAACTTTCTTACTGCGGTATTCCAATTATAAGGAATCGATGTGATTTTTCGCATATCCTCTGTTGTGACCCGGTTAACCATTATGAGTTCCTTTTCCGCATAGGTCAATTTCTTTTGAGTAGAACTTTGTTTATCGTGAAGTGTCTGCGGTAGGGATTGTTCAGATTGTGTAGAGATTATCTTTTTGATAAAATCTAGTAGTCCCATGCTACTATCTCCTTTCACGCTTGTTTCGGAATAGAATTACCCGAAGTTGTTTTTATATATCGACCGGATGCGCGGAGATCAGAAGCGTACTCCAAAAGCTTTTGTTGACCTTCGGCATTTAATGTTCGAAAATCTTTTATCAGGATTTGTTCGGCTGCGGTCAAGTCTTGATCAGTGGCAGAGAGCGTTGAAGCAGGTGCAGCAGTGTGCACAGGCTGCGGGTTATCCTCCCAACCCATAAGATAGGCAGGTGAGGTATGCAACGCAGAGGCTAGTTTTGCGATTTTATCGCGGCGCATATTTTCTATAAAGCCTGTTTCCCATTTTCGAACAGTGCTTTTGCCAACGCCAACCTGTTGCGCGACCTGCTCTAGAGTCAGTCCATGCTGGGAACGGAGATCTCGGATTTTCCTTGAAAGATCATTTTCGGACATAATTATTGCATCCTTTCGGTAACTTTTGATAGCAGTATAGCATAGTTGTGTCTTATTTGCAACATAATTTTGAAAAAATGTGTCTTAAAAGACAAAAATAATGCTTGACAAACAGAAAAAGGCGCTGTATATTGGAAGTGTCCTAAAAGACACAACAAAGGAGGCGAGACGATGAACAAGCAGAAGTTGCTGGATGCGATGGATACACAGGGGGTCTCTATTCAGGATATGTGCGCAAAACTGAATATGAGCCGATCTGCATTTTACCGAAAAAGTAATGGTATTTCTGAGTTTACCCAAAGTGAGATACAGAAGATAGTAGATGTGCTGAAACTGGAGTCCCCAATGGGTATTTTTTTCGCGGAAAAAGTGTCCTAAAAGACACCCCCACATATACTTTCTTTGTCGAAGCGCATAACCCACACTCACCACATTTTGAAAAGCAGCCCAGAGGAGGTGATAGCGATGGCCAAAGAAAAAGAAACCGCTCCCACAGGGGGAGCAGTTATCAAGGTGGCAGATATGTTGGAGATCAATGTGGCGGGTTTTTCAAAAATCGTCGTTACGGGAAACCAGCAGTTATTTGATGGAATGCTTAGCTTAGAAGAACGCCTTGAGCCATTGTTTGGAGCTGAGCCATACCAAAGGGAAATCTACCCGGACCTGTTTGTGGCGGGCTTTACGGAGCAGGTGGACAACTATATCTTTCGGCTGAAAGCGGCGTATGAAGAATTGCGCAGCCGCACCCAAAAGGAGCTTATACTTATTCAGCGCGTGTTTAACAATTGGGGGTGGCCAGCGGCGCTGGGTAAGCCACCGGTAGATAATTGGGAAGAGCTGCCACATTACCGCAGACCGGATATGCCCGAGGATACCGTAACCAGAGCGGATTATATAAAACCTTATATGGATGCCTGCCTGGTTCTTGGGGTCAGATATGGTGATACGCTTAGATAGGAGATTACTCCAACCCAAGCTTTTTACATAAAACACTTTTCCCAATTTCAAGCGCAACATCACCTAGTAGCTTGATGCCGGCGGAACCACCGGTTGTTGCAGCCGTCTTAAGCTGATCCCAAACATTTGGCTGTTTAACTGATGCCAGAAACTCGTGACCGGCGAATGTCAAGCAGTAGATCCCGTTAAAATCATATTCTCCACTTTCCCACAAGCAGATGTTGGCTTTTATGTAATTTGCTTCACTAAGCTTAGCTAGGGTATATTCGACATTCTCTACGCCATGGCGGGCAATGGATTCTTGAAAAGTATATACAGTATGACAATCAACGGGTAGTTTTTCGAGTTCCAGCAGTACATCGCGTACGCAATCTATGTCTAACTTCATGGTTACACCTCCTTTCACCAGGATTCTACCAAAACCGAAGGGGAAGGTCAATGCAAAAGAAAAAACACACTCACCACATTACATACGAAAGGAGCAAACGAAATGGCAACGCCGATCGTGATTCCCAAAACAACATATACCGTACCTGAAGCAGCTGCTGTTTTAGGTGTTAGCGTATCGAAGATGTATCAAGTGATCCGGATGGAAGGTTTTCCTGTGATCGTGCTAGGCAAGCGCCGGATTATCCCCATCAAGTCACTGGAGAAGTGGATGGAAGATATGGCTGCTATTGGGTGGCAGTGATCTAAGGTATGGCAGATAAGAAGGAACTGACCCGGGAGCAGAAGATCCTCCTGGCAAGCAAGGGCTACCAACCTGCATTGCATGAAGTACTTTACGATCTCCGGCACACCATGATTATCCGCAATATCCAGACCAAGGAGCCGGCGGTGATCTTTAAGGACTGAAATTCCCAAGCGCTTGGGAATAGAAAACATCCCTGTGGCGGATAGCTGCAGGGGATATGGGAACATAGGGGGGACCGCGAAAGGACGCGCGGTGCCGGTTCGATCCCGGCTGTTCCTACATTTTCAATGAAGGGAGGTCCGGTAAACAGATGTACCAAATCGGAATAATATTTGGAACCCGCCTGGGGGTTGACGCAGGCTGCCGGGCACTTCCTTGGGGAATGCCCCACTTTGTCGCCGCGGAGCTTACCCCTAAAACACACGATATCAGCTGGTACACTTCCGGTTTTATCTAGGTGTGACCATGGCGACATAATCAAATAGTTACAAGAGCAAAAGCCCGCCCTTGCATGGGCGGGTGATACGGGTGAGAAGTGTCTTTAGGTAAGCATATCCGCAGCACAGCGGAAGGTTGCCGGTTCGATTCCGGTCTTGCCCTCCAGCGGCGTAGAGACAGCGCCGCCCTTTTCCTCTCTTTTTTTATATAAGCTGCAGCCTGTAAGAAGCAGCTCACCACTCGCCGAAAGGGTGCTCCGGCTGGAATGCCGGCAGGGCATATATGGGACAGTAGCTCAGCGGCAGATGCAGGACCAGTGTAGTCCAGGTCGCCGGTTCGAATCCGGTCTGTCCCACTGTCTTCCAGAGCGAAGACCTCCTAACAAATGGGTTTGGGTGTCCGGCGGTCGCCTTTCTTACGCCGGGCGGGAGCGGTCCGCAATAGCGGAGAAGCATACTGTCGTCGGAGGGGACGACAGGCAAAAAGAAAATACTCCCCATTTGGGGAGCAAAAATAAAGGAGGAATCATTATGGGTCAACAGGAATTGGAACAGACAGATCAGGAGGTGATGGGTATGGTTAACCCTCATGCGACGCCGGAGGCGGCTGCAGCAGCTGATGAAATCGAAAACAGATGGAGGCAGGATCAGAGAGCACAGAAGAAAACCGAGGAAGAGGACGCGGAGACCGTTCTGGAGAGGTTTACGCAGCATCGGCGGAAGCGCGAAAAGATGCAAACGGTCCTTTGTGTAGCTGTCTGCGCTCTGATTTTGGTTCTCTTTATGGTTTGCTTGTATGTACCGGAATTCGTAGTCTGGTTTGCGAACATGGGCATTTCTTGCTGCATCACTGTGGCGGCACTGCGGGTTGATCGGTGGCGGAGGTGTAACCGTGGCTATTTCTGATTTTAGGTACCCCAATTGGTGCCAAAAGCTCATTGCGGAGAAGATCGGCTTGAATCCTGAGGGTGTGGCGGTAAGGCTGGACAATGACACGCAGATATGTTTCCTCGAACACGAGACCCGGCTGGAGCATTTGGTGTCAAAGGAAACGGGCAATGTGATAATAAGTTAAGGAGGCAAGGTTAATGGTTATCAGCGAAAAAGGAATGTGCGCAGCGATGAATGCCGCCTTTAAGAAGAGAAGCACCGGCTACAAGGTGGCGGCGCGGCTGACGGAGGATGGAGAAGAAGAGATCATTCTTTCTACTTCCGGATGGACTGCGATCTTTACCCGGCAGAACGTTCCCAGGAAGGTGCTTGCGCTGATCGTCGAGCATCTGGGCGACCTACCCAAAGAAGGCGAAGCCTACCAGGTAAAGGACGGCGATGCCCAAGCGGAGGTTTTCTCCATGGCGGTACCGGATAGCAGCGAACCGGTGGCGGGCGCTATCGTAAAACGGACACAGCTTAATTATATTGATTATCAGATTTGGCAGAGGACCGACGATCACAGCATATATATGATGCCGTCGCAGCATGAGGATATGCTGGATGGGTTCAAACTGCAGGTGCATGTCGCGGAAAACGGTATGTTTTACGCGGAAGGCATTGCCAGCCGTTTGTACATCCGACCGCTGGCAGTACAACAGAATGAGCTTACTGCACTTCACCATCTGGCAAAGCTGCAGTGGGTATAAAAAAGGCGGTGCCTAACCGCTCAAAGTCAAGGCACCGCACAATTCACAAAACCAGCCCGAATGGGGCCGTGTGCATTTAGTATACCACACGGTCCCATTTTTGGCAACAACAAAAATGGAGGACTATATGAGTGTTTTTGAAAAAATCGAGGCGCAGCAGAAAGGTAGAGAAAATACTGCGCCGTGGATGGTAGGAGAACAGCTGAAAGAGATCTGCCGTAATGATCTTAGTTGTGCTGCTCTAGTAGATAAGGACCTGGACAACCCTTCTATGTCTATTGCGGAAGCAGAAAAGAAGATCAAGGCTTGGGCAGATAAGAACAAAAAAGGTAGTTGTGCCGTTGTTCCGCCTAATGTGGCGGAGAAGATCATCCGGGAGTTCTACGGTCTGCCGGAGGTCGGAGAGGATCAGAAAACTTCCACAATTCCGTTTGCTCCAAAGTCTGTTAAGAAGTTGGACATTATGGATCTGCTGTGAGGTGTGCACATGGACACGAAGATTATGTGCCAACAGCTTCCAAAGAAAGGTCCGGAAGCAGTGTTGCGCGATACGCTGAAAAAACACATCGACCAGCTGGGCGGAGAGATTACTGTGTTTAAGCGGGTTCATATTACCGTTGCACCCAAGATTACAGATATGCTCATAACACCGGAAATGCGAGAGAGATACGAGACCAGGAAAAAGGCTATTTATGCAGCAGAATGCAGCTGCACTGTGTGCAATGAGGTGTATTACACCGACTGGATCACGGAAGCCAGACATAAGGGTATTGGTCTGATCGAAGGTGAGGACGGTCTGACATATCCGAGCTTAAATGATTATGACCCGGGACAGGGGACATATATGCACATATCGTCAGGTGACGGTTTTCTATGTCCCTTCTGTTCAGCTGTTACAACGCTGAAACATAGGTCCTTAATTGGCGGTGGGCGTACCTGGCAATTGCTGATTTCCAGCGTGGATAATATCGGCACTTACACCACGATATTCTATTGGCTGGTATCACGGTCCATTGACGCCGATGGAAATGTATTCAACGGGATCGCTCCCTGGCAGGCTTATGTTATCGATGAAAGCGGCAGACTTCGCCGATTCATATATAACCGCTACGATCTTGCGTGGCGATATTCCACCTCCAGAGGCGATGCGTTTTTCAGCAAGTATCCCTCCATGGATGGAGGTATGTACAATTACCGAATGGCCGGCTGGGCATACGATCAATGCCCTAGCTTGATTGGCAGCACCGGCGAAAAGACTGGTCTGTATGCCTATGTAAATGCTGGAGGGCAGATGCCGGTGCTATATATGAAAACCTGGTACCGGCATAGAACTATTGAGAATCTCGTAAATAACGGCTGGTCTGCTTTGATAGAAGGGTATCTCGAAGCAGAAACCAGCGGACAAACACACGATATTCCATATGCAATCATGCCGCAGATATTCTTTGGCGGTAAAAAGCCACATGAGATGCTACATATGGACAAACTCTCATTCCGGGAGCTACGTAAAAGATGTCCGGATGGGTGGAGTTTAACACAGTATGAAGCATGGCAGAAATATCAAGACACCGGTGGCGGTGCCAATGCGATTATGTTCGACGAATACTATAAGCTCTTTACACTCCGTGGTGTAAATGTGCTGATGGATCTGCGAACGATAAATCCGGACATAGATTTCCCGAAGATGCAAAGCTACCTGACAAAGCAGAAGATTCAACTGACTGACGCACAACTACTGTTAGATACGTGGCGGATGACAATGCGGCTGTTTGGCAGACGAACGCTGACCTCAGAAGAAATGTGGCCGCGAAATCTGTTCAGCGTCCACGAGCGGTTATCCCGTCAACAGAGGCTGGAGCAGAATAAGGACGATTGGACAAAGTTTTTGGCAGGTTTTCAGGCGGTCCGGGAACGGTTGCGGGATTTGGAGTGGACCGACGGCGAGCTGTGTGTGGTGCTACCGAAGGATAATGGCGATTTGATCCGGGAAGGCGATGTGCTCCGGCACTGTGTTTCCGGTTACGGTGAAAATCACGTATCCGGAAGAGATACAATTTTTTTCATCCGTAAATACCGCCGTCCAGAGCGGAGCTATTACACACTGGATATCGATATGACAGGGAAGCCAACCCGGAGACAGCTCCACGGCTACGGTAACGAGCGCCATGGCCCCCACAAGGAATATGAACATAAGATCCCGGATAAGGTTCTCGCTTTCTGCGATCGGTGGGAGCGGGAGATCCTAATGCCGTGGTATCATGAGCAACTAAAACAAAAGAGGGCGCAGGAAGCAGCTGCAGCCAGAAAGGAAAGGAAAACAGCATGAGCGAAATAATGGTAATGGAACCCCGGCGGCAGCTTGCCGATGTGACCCGGGATATTCGTATTAAAACTGGGCAATTCCTGCTGGATGCCATTGAGATAGGACGCCTGCTTCATGAGGCGAAGACGATGGTGGAGCCGGGCGGTTGGATGGACTATGTGAAAAAAGAACTGCCTTTCTCCCAGTCTTGGGTCAATAACTATATGCGGCTGTACAAGGAGTACGGCGCGGAGCAGCTATCAATATTCGGAAATTCGCAGGCGACTGCGAGATTATCTCCCACCCAGGCGCTGGAGCTGTTGGCATTACCGGCGCAGGAGCGGGACGAATTTATGGAGACCCACGATGTGGAGAATATGTCCACCCGGGAGCTAAAGCAGGCGATCCAGGAGAGAGACGAAGCGATCCAGTCCAAAAAGGACATCGAAGAGGACCTGCAGGCGGCAGAGACCCGGGCGGATAATCACGCCAAGCGCGCAGACGAGGCGGAGGAAGAGGTGGAACGGCTCCGTTCAGAGCTTTCCTCTGCTGAGGATGCCGGTGCGGCTGCTTCGCAGAAGGTTGAGAAATTGCAAAAACAGCTTGCGAAGGCAAAAGAGGATAAAAAGGCGGCGGAGGATGCTCTTACCAAGGCTAAAGAGAACCCGGAGATCCCGGAATCGATGATGGAGCAGATGCGCCAGCAGGTGGCGGCAGATGCTGCAAAGAAAGCCACAGAAGATCTGCAGAAAAAACTGGATGCGGCACTGGCGGCACAGAGCGATGCTGCTATGGCAAAGCAGGTGGCGGCAGAAAAAATTTCTGAGCTGGAAAAGCAATTGCGTGTTTCCAGTCCCAATATGGTACGCATAGGTGCCTACATTGAGGATATGCAAGAGACATTCAACAAGCTGTTGGATGTGTTGCGAGAAACCAAAGCAGAGGACCCGGACATGGTCGAGAAGCTAAAAGCGAACACTAAAACAAAGCTGTTAGAGCCGATGATCCAAGCCATCGATGAGGTGTAAATGTGGATTATACAGAATTTCTGAAATCCAAAGTGCAGGTTGCGCCGGTAAGCGGCTTTGAAGTCCAGCCGGAAGATATCAACCCAGCATTGAAACCACATCAGCGGGATGCTGTTATGTGGGCATTAAAAGGTGGTCGCCGGGCGCTATTCGAAGCTTTCGGTCTTGGTAAAACTGTGCAGGAGCTGGAATGGTGCAGGTTGGTGGAGGAACATGAGCAGCGACCGGTGATCATCGTTCTGCCTCTAGGTGTCCGTCAGGAATTTACCAGAGACGCCCAGAAGCTGCTAGGTATAGAAGCTCCGGTGTATGTGCGCACCATGGAGGAGGTCGTGGCTACCCCTGCAAAGATATACATGACCAATTATGAGCGTGTCCGGGATGGAGACATTGACCCACACTACTTTGCCGGCGCCGCATTGGATGAAGCATCGGTGCTCCGTTCCTACGGTTCTAAAACCTTCCAAACCTTTATGGATCTGTTTAAGGGTCTGAAATACAAGCTGGTAGCAACTGCCACACCAAGCCCCAACCGATATAAGGAACTGATCCACTATGCCGGGTACCTGGAGGTCATGGACACTGGGCAGGCATTGACACGATTCTTCCAGCGGGACAGCACCAAGGCGAATAACCTTACCCTGTACCCCCACAAAGAGGAAGAATTCTGGCTATGGGTCAGCAGTTGGGCGCTGTTTCTCAGCAGTCCTGCCGACTTGGGCTATGATGCTACCGGCTACGATTTACCGCCGCTCGATGTGAGGATCCATATGATCAACACCCGCATTGGTGATGTGGTGGATCCTGATGGACAGGTCAAGATGATGCGTGATGCTGCGGTCAGCCTTCAAGATGCTGCCAAGGAAAAGAACGAATCCGTGGCGGCCCGGGTGTCCAAGGCAAAAGAGATCGTAGATAGCGATCCGGACGCACATTTCTTACTGTGGCACGACCTGGAATATGAGCGCAAGACCATTCTGAAAGAGATCCCCGGAACCGTCGATATTTACGGCAGTATGGATTATGATGAACGGGAACGGCGGGTGATCGACTTTTCCGAGGGTCGCACCCGTCTCTTTGCCACAAAGAAGAGCTTGTCCGGATCCGGATGTAATTTCCAGCGGCACTGCCACAGAGCTATCTTTGTTGGCGTTGACTACGAATTTAACGATTTTATCCAGGCTATCCACCGCATCTACCGCTTCCTGCAAAGTGAGCAGGTCATTATCGATGTGATCTTCACCGAAGCGGAAGAACAGATATGGCGTGTGCTTTTGGAGAAGTGGGAGAACCACAACAAGCTCCAGGAGAAAATGCGGGAGATCGTATTGCAGTATGGTCTGCTGGGTGAGCGCCAAGCGGAACGGATGGCAAGGTCGATAGGAGTGAGCAGAGTGGAAATGCGAGGGCAACACTGGACCTATGTGAACAATGATTGCGTGGAAGAGGTCCGCAGGATGGCAGACAACTCTGTGGGTCTGATCCATACCTCCATCCCTTTCAGCAACCATTATGAGTACACCCCCAGCTATAACGATTTTGGACATAACGAAAATACGGAGAGATTCTTTGAACAGATGGACTACCTCACCCCGGAACTACTGCGGATATTGCAGCCCGGCCGGGTGGCGGCGATTCATGTAAAAGACCGGGTACTGTTCGGCAATGTGACCGGATATGGTATGCCCTCCATGGAGCCGTTCCACGCACAGTGCATCCAGCACTACATGAAGCACGGCTTTATCTATTTCGGCATGATCACCGTAGTGACAGATGTAGTCCGGGAGAATAACCAGACCTACCGCCTGGGGTGGACAGAGCAGTGCAAGGACGGTACCAAGATGGGCGTAGGCTGTCCGGAGTATGTGCTGCTATTCCGGAAGCTGCCAACTGACTGCTCAAAAGCTTATGCGGATATTCGGGTGGAAAAGACTAAAGAGGAATATCCACTGAGCCAGTGGCAACTGGATGCTCATGCATTCTGGAGATCTTCCGGTAATCGCAATTTAGATCCTGATGAGCTGGCGCGGCTGAAAATGAGCGACCGAATGCGTCGCTTCCGGGAACACAGCAAATCCCACGTGTATGACTATGATCGCCATGTAGAACTGTCAAAGAATCTGGAAGACCGAGATGCGATCAGCAAAGAGTTTATGACAGTACCGCCTGCTTCTGTCCATCCGGATGTGTGGGATGATGTCAACCGCATGAAGACCCTGAACACAACCCAAAGCCTGCGCAGGAAACAACTGCATGTCTGCCCCCTTCAGCTGGATATCGTGGAACGGATCATCACCCGGTATTCCAATAAAGGCGATGTGACATTTGATCCCTTTGGAGGAATTGCCACGGTACCGATGATGGCTGTCCGTTTGGGTAGGTACGGTTATGGCTGTGAACTGAACCCCGGATACTTTGCCGACGGTGTAGCGTATCTGCAGGCAGAGGAAGTAGAGATGGAACAACCGAGCTTGTTTGATCTATTAGAACAGGAGGAACTATGAGCAAACGCGGGAAAAAAAAGAGTCCGTTACCAGGCGTGATCGCTGCGCTGCTGATCGTTGTCCTGCTTGCGGTGCTGTCCGCCGGATTGGTGGGCACACGGATCTATATGCGCCATACAGGGGAGGACTTCCTGACGGCTTTCGGACATACCGCCCGGCCGGGTGTCAGCTATCTTTGGAATCTGACCTCCCCATAAGATCGCTCTGTGCCTGTGAACCCTTACCGGCCGACGGATTATTATTATCGGGGAGACCTGCTGCACTGCGCAGCCAGCGAAGTATCCCGGGCGGGCATTGATGTGTCCTCCCATCAGAAGG
>JAZSAB010000150.1:0-5114 GCA_045601675.1 Faecousia sp. | reverse complement strand
ATGAAGCCTTCAGCGCGGTTGATGCCGGTAGCGGTGGAGTCGTGCTGAATGACGCCGATCTTGTAGCCGTCGGTCAGAACGTTTTCTGCCTTCAGGTAAGCGTAGAAGTTCTCAGCAACAACGGCTGCAGCAGCCTTGTTGTCGGTAGCAACGCCGCCGATGGTGGGATCCTTGCCCTCGGTGATGTCAGCGCCGTTGGAGTACAGACCGGAGTCGAACTCGACAACGGGCAGGCCCTTGTCGTAAGCAGCGACCAGCTCGTCAGCGAAGCCCAGGCCGATGGTAGCCAGGACGATGCCCTTGACGCTGGGATCGTTCAGAGCAGTCTGAACCATGTTACGCTGATTGGGAACTTCGCTCTCGCTCTCGGAAGTGGGACCCTGGAAGGTGACTTCGTAGCCAGCAGCCTTACCAGCGTCAACAGCGCCGGACTTAACTGCCTGCCAGAAAGCGTGGGTCTCGCCCTTAGCGATGACAGCGATGGTGCCGCCAGCTTCAGGCTCGGTGGGAGCGGGCTCAGTTGCGCCCTGAGTGCCTGCGGGGGTGGTGCCCTGGGGCTCGGTGGGAGTGGGAGTGCCGCCGCAAGCGACCAGACCCAGAACCATAACCAGTGCCAGAGCCAATGCGATAAGTTTCTTCATTGTGTTTTCCTCCTGAAATTTTTATATAAAACCTGTTGGTTTTAATACGATATTATTTTGCTTTTTCTGCGGATTTTTTGCCTTCGACGGGAATCTTAACCTTAGCGGCGTTCTTCTTCTTCAGAACATCCAGCATAACAGCGCCCACAACGATGATACCGGTAACAGCGTAGGTGATGTTGGTAGCGGAGATGCCGACACCGCCGGACATTGCCAGGTTCAGACCCTGACGGATGATGACCAGAATGATGGAGCCAAGGATGGTGCCAAGGATGGTAGCGGAGCCGCCGGTGGTGGAAGTGCCGCCAATGTAAACGCCTGCAACTGCGTCAAGCTCCATGCCGTTGCCGGCAGCCAGGTTCATAGAGGGGTTAGCTGCAACATAGAACAGAGCTGCAAGAGAAGCGAAGAAACCGCAAATCACGTAAGCGATGATCTTGAACTTGTCGGTGTTGATACCGGACAGGCGGGTAGCTTCTTCGTTGGAGCCGATGGCCAGGATATAGCGACCGACCTTGGTCTTGTACATAACGACCATGCAGATGATGGTCAGAACCAGGACCCAAACGATGCCGATGGGGAAACCGTTAAGGTTGGTGAAGATCTTCTGGAACCAGCCAGTGGAGGGATACTTGATAGCGGAAGCGGTGCCGCGGACACCCTCAGCAACAACGGCGGTCAGACCACGGGAGAACAGCATAGAACCCAGGGTTGCGATAAAGGGAGCGATTTTGCACTTAGCAACCAGGAAACCATTGATCAAACCGAAGATCAAACCGGTAGCCAGAATGATCGGAATGGTAGCCCACAGAACGCCTTCGTCCTGGGAAACACCGGTCTTGCACAGTGCGCCTGCCAGGACAGCAGAGCCGAAGCAGACAGTACCGATGGACAGGTCAATACCGCCGGTGGCGATAACGAAAGTAACACCCAGGGACAGGATAGCGTAGGGAACGAGAGCCTTTGTCATACTCAGCAGGTTGCTGCTGCTGGCGAAGTTGGGGTTGATCAGTGTGAAGATGACGAACAGGGCAACAGCTGCCAGAATGATGATAAAGTTCTGCTTGATAGCGGAATTGCCGCCGAGTTTCAGTTTCTTGGTTTTCATATCAATTCTCCTCTCGCATAGTAGCAAGTTTCATAATGTTTTCCTGAGTTGCTTCGGAAATATCCAACTCACCGGTCTTGCGGCCTTCACACATAACAACGATTCGGTCGCTCAGACGCAAGACCTCAGCCAGCTCGGAAGAGATCATGATGATGGACTTGCCTTGAGCGGCCAGATCCTCAATCAGATGGTAGATCTCACTCTTTGCGCCGACGTCGATGCCGCGGGTGGGCTCGTCGAAGATAAAGATGTCAGAGTTCTTCATCAGCCAGCGGGCGATAATAACCTTCTGCTGATTGCCGCCGGACAGATTCTTCAGCAGCTGCTCCATGGAGGGAGTCTTTGTGCGGAGCTTTTCGTTATACTCGGCGGAGGCTTCCCGCATCTTGCCGTCGCTGATAATACCGGCGGAGATGAAGTCCTCCACAGAGGAGATAGCGGTGTTTTCGGTAACGGACTTGTCGAGCATCAGACCGTAGCGCTTGCGGTCCTCGGAGAGGTAGCAGATGCCGTGCTTAACTGCCTGCTGGGGGGTGCGGAGCTTTACCTTCTTGCCGTTGAGCAGGATCTCGCCGGTCTGCCGGGGATCTGCGCCGTAGAGGGCTCTTGCAACTTCCGTGCGTCCTGCACCCATCAGACCGGCAAAGCCCAGGATCTCACCCTTGCGGAGGGTGAAGGAAACATCCTTGACTTCCTTGCCTGCGTTGAGGTGGTTGACTTCCAGAACAACAGGTGCATCTGCGGGGCAGGTGCTTACTTCTTTCTGCTCACCCATGATCACACGGCCGACCATCATCTTAACAATGTCGTCCTTGGTGACCTCTGCGGTATTGACAGTGCCAACATACTCGCCGTCACGCATAACGGTAACGCGGTCGGAGATACGGTTGATCTCGTCCATACGGTGGGAGATGTAGATCATGCCGATGTCCTTCTTCTGAAGGTCACGCATAATATTGAAGAGCTCTTCCACCTCGGGGAGAGTAAGGGCTGCGGTGGGCTCGTCCAGAACCAGGAGCTTGCAGTCGCGGGAGACTGCTTTTGCAATCTCAACCATCTGCTGCTTGCCAACGGTCAGGTCGCCGAGCTTAGTAGAAGGATTGATCTTAACGCCCATCTTGTCGAACAGCTTCTGGGCTTCGATTTCCATCTGCTTATCGTTGATAATGCCGCCGTTCATCACTTCACGGCCGATGAACATGTTCTGCGCAACCGTCAGGTGGTTCATCATGTTCAGTTCCTGATGGATAACACTGATGCCGGCAGCCTGAGATTCAGCAATGTTATTGAAGCTGACTTCCTCACCGAAATACTCGATGGTGCCACCATCCCTTTTATGTATGCCGCAGAGGACCTTGATCAGTGTGGATTTACCGGCGCCGTTTTCACCCATCAGCGCATGAACTTCGCCGGCCTTCAGCTCAAAATCAACACCGTTCAGAGCGTGTACGCCTGAAAAGTATTTCTGAATGCCTTGCATCTTCAGAATTGTTTCGCTCATTCAAACATCACCTTTCTCAATAAGCTGCACCCATTATTGAATGGGGGGGAGAGGGGACTGCAGGAGATACCGTTGGAGATATGCGTCCTGCGGTTTTTGCCCGTTTTGGAACTTTTTGACAAGAACGAAACGATTCGTATTTTGCCTACCTTGCAACGCTTTGTTCAATATGTTCAAAACAGCGAAGGGAATATGGTGAAAATCACCAAAACAGGGCTGCACATCCGTGCTCTTGCCTATACTATAATAAATCTTCACAAAAAAATCAAGTGATTTTTTAAAAAATTGTATTGACAGTACAAAAATGTTTTTATATTATATTGATAGTTAATTCATAGGGGAAGTGTCGTTTTAGAGCGAAACGATTCGTTTTCTGACCTGGAGTTGAGAAAAAATGGCTACCATCAAGGATGTTGCCCGTATGGCAGGCGTTTCCCTGTCTACAGTATCTAAATATATAAATGGCGGCAATGTCCGCAAGGAAAATGTGGAGGCCATTGCTGCTGCGATCAAGTCGCTGGATTATAGGGCAAACCCCTTTGCCAGAAGCTTAAAGACCCAGCGCAACCGCGCCATCGGCATTTTGCTGCCGGATATCTCCGCACCGTTCTTTGGGTCTGTGATCACCGCGCTGGAAAAGGTCCTGCGGGAGAACGGCTACCACACGCTGATCTCCTGTTACAGCGCAAACCACGGTATGGAGCGTGACAATCTGCAGTACCTCATTTCCACCGGCATTGAGGGACTCATTTACATTCCCGAGAACCTGACCGCGGAGGAGTATTACGAACTGGTTGGCAATTATAACATCCCCGTTGTCCAGCTGGACAGAGTGATCCAGGGCGTGGATTCTGATGTGGTGCTTGTTGACAATGCCGACGCGGTATATGCCGCTACGACTTCTCTCATCGAGAAAGGTCACCGCCGGATCGCGCTGATCAGCGGACCTAAGTCCGTATCCTCCGCAAAAGAGCGGCAGGTCGGGTATCTGCGGGCGCTGTCCGATCACGATATCTTATTTGACGATACATTATTTATTAGCAGAGATCACACCTTTGCCACCGGTTATCAGGGATTTGAAGAACTGATGAAAAACCCCGATCCCCCCACGGCGGTGGTGGCGGTAAACTACGATATCACCATCGGTCTTTTCACTGCGGTCCGTGACCGGGGTCTGCGGATCCCCGAAGACATTGATGTGTTCGGCTTTGACTGTGTGCAGGTTTGCACCATGATGAAGCCATCCCTTCCCGTTGTTTACCAGCCGGAAGAATTGCTGGGTCAGACTGCTGCCCAGTATATGATCGAGCGGCTCCACGGCTATCACGAGCCCTCCCGGCTCACCCGGCTGAAGTGCCAGCTTATTTATTGATATAAGAGCGCCTGCGCTTTTATATATATTGTATTATACGTCCGCATAAACGCGGCGAGAAAACAGGAGGAACAAATATGGCAAAAAACAGATACATCGGCGATTATCCCGTAATCGGTATTCGTCCCATTGTTGACGGCCGCCGCGGCCCTATGATGCTGCGTGAGAGCCTGGAGCCCCTGGTATGGTCCATGGCTGAGGCTGCAAAGAAGCTGTTCGAAGAGAATCTGCGCTACTCCAACGGCGAGCCTGTGAAGGTCGTTATGGCTGATACCTGCATCGGTCGTGTGCCCGAGGCTGCTGCCTGCGCTGACAAGTTTAAGAAGGAAGGCGTGGACATCACCCTTTCCGTTACTCCCTGCTGGTGCTACGGCTCTGAGACCATGGATATGGATCCCCAGACCATCAAGGGCGTATGGGGCTTCAACGGCACCGAGCGTCCCGGCGCAGTTTACCTAAGTCGGATCGTAGCCATGTCGTTCTGTGAGCCAA
>JAZSAB010000149.1:0-4492 GCA_045601675.1 Faecousia sp. | reverse complement strand
GAATAAAACAAAAAGCACCGTCGAAAGACGTTGCTTTTTATGTGCGACACGGGTCTGTAAGCCGGGTTCTGTCTTGACAGTCATCTATCTAGCCCCGCGATTGCTCACGGGATCAAGCCGCCTCCTCGAAGCGGTCGGGCAGACCTATATGCTTCTCCACGGCGTTGCTCCGGATAGAGTTTACATCGTAAAACCTATGTCTCCATAGGCCGGGTGGGCTCTTACCCCACCTTTTCACCCGTGCTCGGATGCACCCTCGCGGGTGCGCCCGGGCGGTATATCTCTGTTGCACTTGTCCTGGGGTCACCCCCGGCGGGCGTTACCCGTTATCCTTGCCCTGTGGAGCCCGGACTTTCCTCATCTGAACCCCGTTGGGGATCCATCCGCGACTGTCCGACCCGGTTGCGGAAATATTGTACCTTATCCCGGGTGGATTGTCAAATATCTTGCAAATTCTTTCCTGAAAGGATATACTATAAGATAAGTATGTTTAAGAAATCGGGGGTGCAGATCATGCACACGAAATTTGAAGAATATTTTTCCTCTCTCAAGGGAATGACCGTGGCGGTGCTGGGTCTTGGCGTCAGCAACCGTCCCCTCGTAAAGCTTTTGCTGCAGTATGGCTGCGATGTCATCGGCTGCGACCGGACACCCCGGGAGAAACTGGACAAAGAAGTGCTGGACTTAGAAAACCAGGGCTGCCGACTGCAGGTCGGAGAAAACTACCTGGATAGTGTGGAGGCAGAGCTTGTGTTCCGCACGCCGGGTATGCACCCCGGCAATCCGGCTCTCGTGCAGCTGCGGGAAAAGGGCGCAAAGGTCACCAGCGAAATGGAAGTGTTCTTTGAGGTCTGCCCCTGTACCATGATCGCCGTCACCGGCTCCGACGGAAAGACCACCACCACGACCCTCATTTCCGAGATGCTGAAGGCGGAGGGAAAGACCGTGTGGCTGGGCGGCAACATCGGCACGCCTCTGCTGCCCCTCTGCCCCCAAATGAAGGAAACGGACTATGCAGTGGTGGAGCTAAGCTCTTTCCAACTCATGGACATGGAGCGCTCTCCCCACATCGCCGTGATCACCAATCTCTCTCCCAATCACCTGGATGTCCACAAGGATATGACCGAGTATGTGGAGGCGAAAAAGAACATCTACCGCTTCCAAAATGAGGGGGATATCCTCATCGTAAACGCGGATAATTCTATCACCGCGCCCCTTGCAGGCGCTGGAAAGACCCGGTATTTTTCCTATGCCGGAAACAGCAAAAACGGAACATATTTGGTAGAAAACCAAATTTTTATAGACGAAAAACCGCTTTTCGACAAGCGGGAGATCGCCATTCCCGGCGAGCATAATGTGGAAAATTATATGGCGGCGATCCTGGCGGTGGAGGGACTTGTTTCTTTCGATACCGTCCGCAAGGTCGCCAAGACTTTTGGCGGTGTGGAGCACCGCATCGAGTTCGTCCGGGAGGTTGCCGGCGTGCGCTATTATAACGACTCCATCGCCTCCTCTCCCAGCCGCACCATGGCAGGACTGAAGAGCTTCCGGGACAAGGTCATCCTCATCGCCGGCGGCTATGATAAGAACATTCCCTACGATGTTCTCGGTCCCGAGATCTGTAAGAGCGTAAAGCTTTTGGTGCTGGGCGGCGCCACCGGACCGAAGATCCGCCAGGCGGTGGAAAACTGCGATGCTTACCGTCCCGGCTACCCGGAGATCATCGATTGCGGAGACTTTACCTCTGCGGTGAAGAAGTCTTCGGAGCTTGCCAAGGACGGAGATGTGGTGCTGATGAGCCCTGCCAGCGCTGCCTTTGACCAGTTCAAGAACTTTATGGAGCGGGGCAACTACTTTAAAAAGCTGATTGGGGAACTGTAACATGGAGGTTACCAAGCTGACAAAGACCCTCCGCAAAGCCATGCCGCCCAAGTACTGCGGCGCGGTGATCGTTGCGGCGGGAACTGCCTCCCGGATGGGCGGCATCGATAAGGTCATGGCAGATCTTTGCGGAGAGCCGATGATCGCCCGGACGGTCCGTACATTCCAGGAGTGTGACGCGATCCGGGAGATCGTAGTGGTTACCCGACCGGATCTCATCGTTCCCATTACAAACATTTGCGGAAAATACGAAAAGCTCCGTGCGGTAGTGGCCGGCGGCGACAGCCGGCAGGAGTCTGTGATGGCAGGTCTGCGGGCGCTTTCCAAGCGGGTAAAGCTGGCAGCCATCCAGGACGGCGCAAGACCACTGGTGACAGACGCTGTGATCGACCGGACCGTTCGTGCGGCAAGCACTTACGGCGCTGCCGCGCCCACGATCCCCGTCAAGGATACCATCAAGGTGGCAAAGGGCGGTATGGCAGTGGAGACTCCGGACAGAAGCACGCTTCAGGCGGTGCAGACCCCCCAGGTTTTCGATATCGACCTGCTCCGGGGCGCCCTTATGAAAGCGCAAAAGGACGGCGCTGCGGTCACCGACGATTGCTCTGCCGTGGAGCGGCTGGGTATGAACATTAAGGTAGTGGAGGGCGACGAGCGGAACATCAAAGTCACCACCCCCATGGACTTAAAGATCGCAAAGATGCTTTTGGAGGAAATGAAATGAGGATCGGACACGGATACGATGTGCATAAGCTGACCGAGGGTCGAAAGCTGATCCTGGGCGGTGTGGAGATCCCTTACGAAAAGGGTCTTTTGGGTCACAGCGACGCGGATGTTCTGCTCCACGCGGTGATGGATGCCCTTTTGGGGGCAGCCGCTTTGGGGGACATCGGTGTCCATTTCCCGGATACGGATATGGCCTACAAGGGCGCGGATTCCGGTAAGCTTTTGCAGGCGGTGGGGGAGAAGATTCGTGTGGCCGGCTACCGGGTGGGCAACATCGATGTGACCATGATCGCCCAGAAGCCGAAATTAAAGGATTATATCCCCCAAATGAAGCAAAACATTGCGGATCTTTTGGAAATTGACAATGCGCAGGTCAATGTAAAAGCTACCACCGAGGAACACCTCGGCTTTACCGGTGACGGCAGCGGTATGTCCTGCCACGCGGTGTGTCTGCTGGAGGAGACCTAAGAAAGGAAGTGATGGGGTGGGACGAAAAGCAGCGAAAAAGCCTGCCCGTTTCGGCTTCGTTCTTTATATCATCACCATGCTTTGGCTGCTGTTCGGACAGCGGATCGAGCCCGGTGGCATCGGCGGTCTTTCCGGGGAATTTGCCAACAATCTGAATCTCGTTCCCTTTAAGACCATTATGTGGTTTGTGGGGTTGCCTAAGATTACCAATGACCCCTATCTCCTTACCCATGCCTTTATCAATTTGGTAGGCAATGTGGTGCTTTTCATTCCGCTGGGGTATATGCTGCCGGAAAATCTTCCTAAGATCAACCGGCTTTGGAAGATGCTTCTTTGGGTGTTTACGGCTATGGTGCTTGTGGAAGTGCTGCAGCTGTTTACGGGACTTGGGAGCTGCGATGTGGACGATGTGATTTTGAATCTTTCCGGCGCCGTCGTCGGCTATCTCATTTGGCGAATAAAGACAAAATAGAACAAATTTCACCTCCCGGGCATAGGCTGACCCGGGAGGTTTTATTTATGAAGAAATGTGTGATCACCTTTCGGTCTGTGACCCCGGCCCAGCGGGGTGAAAAGGAGCTTATCAAGCGGGGGTATACCTGCGCTTTGGTGCGGACACCCCGGTGGATGCAGGAGCAGGGCTGCGGCTACAGCCTGCGGCTTTCCTGCGCGGATGTGCCGGCTGCGGCGGCGCTGCTGCGGGCAGCGGATGTACCGTTTCGGAAGGTCTATTTATACCGGGAGGGCGGACACTTGGAGGAGATGACGGTATGATCTATTTGGATCACGGCGCCACCTCGTTTCACAAGCCTAAAGCGGTTTTTGACGCGGTGCAAAAGGCCATGCGCACCTGTGCAAATCCCGGAAGAGGAGGATATCCGGCGGCTATGGCCGCCGGAAAGACCGTGCTTGCCTGCAGGGAGCGGGCGGGGACTCTTTTTGGCTGCAAGCCGGAGCAGGTAGCCTTTACCGCAAGCTGCACCCACGGCTTAAATATCGCCATCAACACCCTGATAAATCCCGGTGACCGGGTGGCGGTGTCCGGCTTTGAGCACAATGCGGTGATGCGCCCTCTTTATGGGTTGGGAGCGATCCCTGTGGTAACGGGACGGCAACTCTTTTGCCGGGAGGAAATGCTGGAAAATTTCGAAAAAGCCTTAAAAAGCGGGGTAAAAGCGGCGGTATTTACCCATGTTTCCAATGTTTTTGGGTATATTTTACCGGTAGAGGAAATGGCGGCGCTTTGCCGGAAATACGGCGTTCCTTTCGTGGTGGATGCGGCGCAGTCTGCCGGGATGCTTCCCGTAGATATGGAAAAATGGGGGGCGGATTTTATCGCTATGCCCGGGCATAAGGGACTGCTGGGGCCTCAGGGAACGGGACTGCTGCTCTGTGGCAGTACGCCGAAGCCTTTGCT
>JAZSAB010000148.1:0-2520 GCA_045601675.1 Faecousia sp. | reverse complement strand
TCACTAAGATACTTGGAGGACACCAGCGCGCCGTCTACGGTGACAGTATCTTCACGCCAGCCGTCCGTACCGTGGAGGTACTCTTCGTAGGCCTTTTCCAAGCCGTCCTGACCAACCTCTGCATCCATTTCGTAACCCAGGGTCTCATAATACTTCCACTGTTCCTCATTCATAGGACCCACAAAGCCGAGAATGTGGGCAGCGTATTTGGTGTTGTATTCCCGGACAGTAGATGCCTCTACGTTCATACCGGGGATGTTCAGCTCCACAACGGCGGACAGCTCTTCGTCTGTCGCGTCGGAAATGAACACATAAGTGTACAGTCCCTCGCTTTGGCGCAGCGTAAGCTCGTAGTACACACCCAGTACCAGCCGGGCATCCTCGTCTGTCCACTCAGCGGGAAGATTATATTTTTCCCGGAGCTTTTGAATGAGAATGGGAGCGGTCATATCGGAATCCAGACCGCCTTTATATGCCAGAAAGTTCTGGAAGTAGCTCTGGTAGGTGGAGTTATATTCGCTCAGCGTGTAGGTAAAGGGGCGCTCCTTGGAGATGGGGAAGTTCTCGTTGTATTCGATACCCTGCTCCTGGCAGCGCTTTACCAGGTTGTAGATGTGCTCCGTTGTGCCGTTTGCGGACAGAAGCACATAGTGGTTGATGTTCAGGTCGTAACTTGCGCGGTTACTTACCAGAACATTACCGTTTTTGTCCAAAATGTCGCCACGGGCGGCTTTGACACGGGTACGGGTGGTGAAGGTGGTGGTGTTGTCGGTTTTTCCGCCGGTGTCGATGATCTGGACCTTATAGAGCCAGAAAGCGAAAAAGCCAATGACCAAAAGGAAAACGAGGATTGCGCCGATGGCACGGCGACGGCTTATTCTTTCCATGGTTCACCTCCGATGGTACCGATGCGAAGAAACAGGGGATAGAGCACCGGCGCGGCAAGGCAGGTCAGTGCTGTTGTAATGAGAAAGCCGACAATGCGGGAAGGTGTGGTCAGCCCCAAAAAAAGTCCGAAGGCGAAGACCAAAAGCTCGTAAAGGAGCAGGGAAAGCACGGTGCAAAGCATTGCCGCGGAGAAACCCTTTTGCAGGTATGCCTGGCGCAGCAGGGTGGAAAGCACCGCAAGTACAGTGATAAACACCATACAGTAAGGGCCTGCGGCAGTGCCGGAAAACAGATACAAAAGGGAAGCGATGAGCGCGAAAACGCTGCCGCTTTCCGAGCCTTCCAGCAGGCAGATCAGGAAAATGGCGCAGGGGACAAGCTCGGTGGTAGCGCCAAAGAGCCGGACATGACAGAGGATCACATCCTGCAGCAAAGACAGCACTACCAGGCTAAAGGCGTAAAGCAGCCATTTGAGCAGCCTTTTTCTCTGCAGCCGGGTCAGATGCAGCCGGTCAATAAGACCAAGTCTCGGCTTATCCGGCTGAAATTCGTTTCGTCTTGCCATAGTGATCACCCAACATTATATTCCGTCACGATGAATACCTGCTCTAAGCTGCGGATATCTGCCGCGGGCTGCAGGAGGGCGTACTTAGCAACACCGGTGTCGTCAAAACCGGCGTCCACCACGTGACCAATGATCAGGTTTCGGGGATACACCGTAGAGCCGGTGGTAACCACCTGGTCCTTGTTGCGGATGGTTGCGGAGGAGGGCAGGTAGTCCATGCGCAGCAGTCCGTCAAGACCGGTGGAGTAGCCGCCCTGGACCATACCGTTGTAGCCGGAGGAAGCGATGGTGGCGCTGATCTCCAAAGAGGAGTCCAGTACGGATTTGACTACCGCGTAATTGGGACCTGCCTGGTCCACAAGACCAACAAGCTCACCGTTTGCGGTGATGGCGCACATGCCGGGCTGGATGCCAGCGTTGGTGCCCCGGTTGATGGTGAAGGTGCTGGACCAATCGTTAGAGCTCCAGGAGATGATATAGCCGTCCGCCCACTTAAAGTCCTCATAGGTGGTGGCAAGCCCTAAAGCGCTGCGCAGGCGCTCGTTTTCACGGGCAATGGAGTCGGCATTGCGCGCCTCATCAGAGAAGGCGGCAAGCTGCTCCTTCAGCGCCTGGTTTTCCGCCTGGAGCGCCTCGTATTCAAACATATAATTATAGAACTGCTGGGCCCGGTCGGTCAGCTGGCTGATGCCGCCCCGAATGGGCGCTAAAACACCCTGGACCAGCATATCCGGCAGCTTCAGACCGGTGAGGCTGCTGACAGTGGCGAGCAGCACAGCAATCAAGATCGCGGCGATGATCACAACACGCACACGGGATGTGAAAAAGTGTTTCATTGGATTTCCTCCATTTGTTCCGGGATAAGCTTTGCAAGGATCTTTTGCAGACGGCATACCGGCAGACCGACCACATTAAAGTAGTCGCCGCGGATGCCCTCCACAAAAAGCGCCGCGCCGCCCTGGATGCCGTAGCTGCCGGCCTTGTCCATAGGCTCGCCGGTTGCGATGTACCGGCGGATCTCTGCGTTGGAAAGGGCACGGAAGGTCACATCGGTGATTTCCGTGCAG
>JAZSAB010000147.1:0-40306 GCA_045601675.1 Faecousia sp. | reverse complement strand
CCATTGACGACGAGTTTGCCAAGGACGTTTCCGAGTTCGAGACTCTGGATGAGCTGAAGGCTGACATCCGCGCAAAGGCTCTGGAGAAGGCTGAGAAGCAGGCCGCTTCCGCTTTCGAGAACGCCTGCGTTGAGAAGGCTGCTGAGCTGGCGGGCAAGGCTGTGGTGTTCCACGTCAAGCTGAACAAGGTCACCGTCAACAATGTTCCCGAGCTGGACGATGAGTTTGCCAAGGACGTCTCCGAGTTCGATACTCTGGAGGAGCTGAAGGCCGACATCCGTGCTAAGGCACAGGAGAATATGGAGAAGCAGGTCAACGCTACCTTCGAGCAGGCTTGCGTTGATAAGGCTGCAGAGAACACCACTGTCGATATGCCCGCCGGTCTCATTGAGATGGAGCTGGACAACCAGATGGAGCGCATTGCTTACCAGCTGCAGATGAGCGGCTACTCCATGGACGCCTACGCAAAGATGATGGGCGGCGACCTGAACACTATGCGTAACGCATTCCGTCCCGCTGCTGAGAAGCAGGCTAAGGCAAATGTCACTCTGGCTAAGATCATCGAGGTTGAGGGCATCGCCGTGACCGAGGAAGAGATCACCGCTGAGTACGAGTCCATCGCAAAGCAGTACGAGATGGAGATCGAGAAGGTTAAGGAAATGGTTCCCGAAGCTGAAATTAAGTCCAGCCTGGAGACCCGCAAGGCAGTGAAGGTCATTGTTGACAGCGCTGTTGCAGTTGCTCCCAAGAAGGAAGAAGTTAAGGAATAATTTTCCGCTCCAGTGGTTAGAATGTTTCAAACCTTGAAAGGAGACACGACCATGAGTTTAGTACCCTATGTTGTAGAACAGACCAGCAGGGGAGAGAGAAGCTACGATATTTTCTCCCGTCTGCTGAATGATCGCATTATTTTCCTCTCCGAGGAAGTCAACGATACCACCGCAAGTCTGATCGTTGCACAGCTTCTGTATCTGGAAGCCCAGGACCCCGATAAGGACATTCAGTTCTATATCAACAGTCCCGGCGGCAGCGTAACGGCAGGTATGGCGATCTACGATACCATGCGTTACATCAAGTGCGATGTTGCCACCATTTGCGTGGGTATGGCGGCATCTATGGGCGCATTTTTGCTGGCAGCAGGCACTAAGGGCAAGCGCATGGCGCTGCCCAACTCCGAGATTATGATCCACCAGCCCTCCGCCGGCACACAGGGTCAGATCACCGATATGGCGATCCACCTGAAGCGTCTGGAGACCATCAAGGCCCGTATGAACCGCATCCTTGCTGAAAATACCGGCAAGAGCGTGGAGATCGTGACGGATGCCTGCGAGCGCGACAACTTTATGACATCCCAGGAAGCTTTGGAATTCGGTCTTATCGACCGTGTGCTGGAGCGTCATTGATTCTTCCGAAAGGCGGTAACGGCTCATGCCAAAGAACGATGAGCAGCTGATCTGTTGTTCTTTCTGCGGTAAGCGGGAAAGCCAGACAAGACTGATCGCTGGTCCCGATGTATATATCTGCAGCGACTGTGTTCAGGCATGCTGCGACCTGCTTCGTGAGAACGACCAGGTTACCGACGCGCCGGAACATCTGCCTACTCCTGCAGAAATCAAAGCCTATATGGATAGCTACATTATCGGTCAGGACGACGCAAAAGTCGCCCTTGCCGTAGCTGTCTACAATCATTATAAGCGTATTTTCCTTGCAACCGATTCGGATGTAGAGCTGCAAAAGAGCAACATTCTCCTGATCGGACCCACCGGCTGCGGCAAGACCCTCTTTGCGCAGACCCTGGCCCGGATCCTGGATGTTCCTTTTGCCATTGCAGACGCCACCACCCTGACCGAGGCTGGTTATGTGGGCGACGATGTGGAGAATATCCTCCTGCGCCTGCTCCAATCCGCAGATTTTGATGTAGCAAGAGCGGAACGGGGCATTATCTACATTGACGAGATGGATAAAATCGCCCGTAAGAGCGAGAACACCTCCATTACAAGAGATGTATCCGGCGAGGGTGTGCAGCAGGCATTGCTGAAGATCCTGGAAGGCACGATTGCAACCGTTCCTCCCCAGGGTGGCAGAAAGCATCCCCAGCAGGAGCTGATCCCCATCAATACCGCAAACATTCTTTTCATCTGCGGCGGCGCTTTTGACGGCCTGGATAAGATCGTTGAAAAGCGTACCGACAAGTCCGCTATCGGTTTTGATTCTCCCATTGAGAGCAAAAAGAAACGGGATGTGGGTAAGATCCTGGCCAATGTACAGCCCCAGGACCTGCTAAAATTCGGAATCATCCCCGAGCTTGTGGGTCGACTTCCGGTGATCACCACCATCAACGATCTGAAGGTGGATGATCTGGTCCGCATTTTGGCAGAACCCAAGAACGCCCTTACAAAGCAGTATATCTCCCTCTTCCAGATGGATGGAGTGGAGCTTGAATTCCAGCCCAAGGCGCTGCGCGCAATCGCAGAAAAGGCTGTGGAACGCCAGATCGGCGCCCGTGGTCTTCGTGCGGTTATGGAATCCATTATGACGAAGATCATGTATTTGATCCCGTCTGACCTGTCTGTCAAGAAGGTCACTATCATTCCGGAATGCGTAGACGGTAAAGATCCTAAGATACAACGAGATGCGACCCGTCCCCGCAAACCCATTAATATTCAAAAGCATCAATAACCAAAAGGGGGTAGCTATCTACCCCCTTTTACGCACACCCAGGAAGGAGTCACTTATGCGTGAACAATTTGAATCCGGGAGACTCCCGGTACTTGCGCTGCGGGGCATTACTGTTTTCCCTCAGCAAACTGTTCACTTTGACATCGGTCGGGTAAAGTCCGCGCTGGCTCTTGAGCAGGCTATGAAGCGCGATCAGTATTTAATGCTGATCCCCCAAAAGAGCATTTTGGTCGACGACCCCGACTTCTCCCAGCTGTGCCCTATGGGCACGGTGGTTAAAGTAAAACAAATCCTGAAATCTCAGGGTGACAATATTCGTGTACTTGTGGACGGCCTTACCCGCGCAAAGATCACTGCAGCCTATCAGCTGGAGCCTTTTTTGTCCGCGGATGTAATGGCTGTGGAGTCCTACGACGAAACTGACAGCCTTCGCAGCCGCGCTATGCGCAGAGAGGCAGCAGCGATGTATGGCAGCTATTCGGATTTAGTTGAGCGTCCCGCGCAGGGTCTTCAGCTGCGTTTGATGACCTCCAACAGCTGCGGTTTTATCGCAGATTCCATTGCGCAAAACTCCGGTTTCGACAACGAAGATAAGGTAAAGGTCCTCAATCAGCTCAATCCCCAAAAACGCCTGGAGCTGGTATTAAAGCTGCTGCGGCAGGAGATCCAGATGCTTCATCTGGAATCCCAGATCCAGGAAAAGACCCGCGCGATCCTCGACCAGGAACAGAGGGATTATTACCTGCGGGAGCAGATGAAAGCCATTCGTGAGGAGCTCGGAGAAGGGGAGGAGACCTCCGAATTTTCCGAGTACGAGAAGAAGATCCTTCTGCTCAATCTACCTCAGGAGTCTGAAGAGAAGGTCCTTAAGGACCTTGTGCGGCTTAAGAAGCAGCCTTTCGGTTCTGCGGAGGCATCTGTTCTGCGAAATTACCTTGATACAGTGCTGGATCTTCCCTGGAACAAGTTTGCCAAAGAGCGCATCAATGTGGATGCCGCAAACAAAATCCTGGAGAAGGACCACTACGGACTTGAGAAAGTCAAGAAAAGAATCCTTGAGACAATCGCCGTACGGCAGATCGCACCGGAAATGCCTCCCCAGATCCTCTGTCTTGTGGGGCCTCCTGGCGTGGGCAAAACTTCCATTGCCTATTCTATTGCTCGCTGCCTGAATCGTAAAATGGCGCGTATCGCCCTGGGCGGTGTGCGCGATGAAGCGGAGATTCGCGGTCACCGCAAAACATACGTAGGCGCTATGCCCGGTCGCATTATGACTGCGCTGATCCAGGCTGGCAGCAGCAATCCCGTTCTGCTGCTTGACGAGGTGGATAAGATGGGTTCTGATCACCGTGGTGATCCTGGCGCAGCACTGCTCGAGGTACTGGATGGTGAACAGAATAAGACTTACCGTGATCATTTCCTGGAAATTCCCTATGATCTCAGCAATGTCATGTTTATCACCACCGCTAACACCTTAGATACGATTCCCCGTCCTCTGCTGGACCGTATGGAGATCATCGAGCTTGGTTCTTACACAGATGAAGAAAAGCTTATGATTGCAGCCCAGCATTTGATTCCCAAACAGCTTAAAAAGCACGGCATTAAGAAAACCCAGCTGAAGATCAGCGAGGATGCCATTCGTGAGATGATCCGCTGCTATACCAGGGAATCCGGTGTTCGCAGCCTGGAGCGCTGCGTAGCGGATATCTGCAGAAAAGCCGCGATGAAACTTGTTTCCGATGAGTCTTTGAAGAAATTGCAGGTCACCGGCAGCAACATCGAGGAATTCCTCGGCACAAGAAAGTATCTTCCTGACCGGCTACCCGGCTGTGACCAGGTTGGTCTCGTTACCGGTCTTGCCTGGACCTCTGTGGGTGGCGAAGTACTGGAAGTGGAAGTCAATGTGATGGATGGCACAGGTAAACTGGAACTCACCGGCAACCTGGGCGACGTCATGAAGGAATCTGTTCACGCTGCCCTCAGCTATATCCGCGCAAACGCACAGACGCTTAATGTGCCTGCAGATTTCTACAAAACAAAGGATATCCATGTGCATTTCCCCGAGGGCGCTGTGCCCAAGGACGGACCTTCTGCGGGTATTACCGTTTGCACCGCAATCGTTTCCGCACTTACCGGCGTGACCGTTCGCAGAGATGTTGCCATGACCGGTGAGATCTCCATTCGCGGTAGAGTTCTGCCTATTGGTGGACTGAAGGAAAAGACCATGGCAGCGCTGCGTTATGGCGTATCTACTGTGATCATTCCCAGCGAGAATGTGAAGGATCTGGAAGAGATCGATCAGACAGTAAGATCTTCGTTGAATTTTGTCAGTGCTGACCGGATTGAAACTGTCCTACGCGCTGCGCTGAACCAAAAGCCGGAAGCATTGCACACGATTCTGAAGGACATTCCCGATTCCCTTAAGAGCAAGCCTGCAAAACCGATGATGCAGCAGTAAGGAGGCAATATGAATCTCCATAATGTTGAATTTTTGATTTCCGCAGCGTCTAATCGGGATTTCCCCGGCAACCGCTTGCCGGAAATCGCCTTTGCAGGCAAGTCCAATGTGGGTAAATCCTCTGTTATCAACCGTCTTTTGCAGCGCAAAAACTTTGCAAGAGTAGGCGAGAAGCCGGGAAAGACCATCCATGTGAACTACTTTACCATCGATAAGCAGTGCTATTTCGTGGATCTGCCCGGTTACGGCTATGCTAAAGTCTCCCAAGCGGAGAAAGACCGCTGGGGAAAGCTGATGGAGGATTATTTCGCCTCCGAGCGCATCGATCTTGGCATCTTAATTGTAGATGCCCGCCATGCGCCTACTGCCAACGATGTTACGATGGCAAATTGGTTTTTAGACAGCGGATGTCCTTTTGTGGTAGTCGCTAATAAGCTGGATAAGCTGAAAAAGAGCGAACTGATTCCCAATATGGAACGAATCAGCCAGGTACTTGATCTTCCGGAGGCGTGTCCTGTGATCCCGTTTTCCGCAGAGAAAGGAACGGGTAGGGAAGAGCTCTTAAAGCTCATTTTTGCTGCTGTCAATCCATAACAAAACACCCCGGACTTTTGTCCGGGGTGTTTACATATTTGCAATCTATATTAGACTTCCTTTGCTTCCAGCAGAGCAGTAGCCAGCTGGTCGGGGCAGGAGGTAGGCTTACCGCCGCAGTGGATATCCTTCAGCTTTGCGATCACTTCGTCAACATCCATACCCTCAACTAAAGCTGCGATGCCCTGGAGATTGCCGTTGCAGCCACCGATGTACTGAACATTTCTTACCTTGTTATCCTCGATTTCGAAGAGGATCTGACGGGAGCAAGTGCCCTTGGTTGTGTATTCAAACTGCATAATAATTGTTCCTTTCCAATTTGTTTTCGTTATTATACGACACAAATGCATTACTTTCAAGTGCATTATTACAATCTTTTCGGACAATCTATACCATAGATTGGAGGAATCAATATGGAACAAATTAACGATACAAAACAGCGCCAGGAAGAAAGAGAACAACTGAAAGAACTTGGTTCCGATATCACCAGCAACGAGAAGGGAACCATATACACGCTAACCATTATTGGTCAAATCGAAGGTCATCAAGTACTTCCTGAAACCGCTAAGACAACAAAATACGAGCATATTCTGCCTCTACTTGCAGGAATTGAGGAAAGCGATGAAATTGAGGGACTTCTGTTGCTTCTCAATACGGTTGGCGGCGATATTGAAGCGGGACTTGCCATCGCGGAGATGATCGCAGGTATGAAAAAGCCTACGGTTTCCCTTGTACTGGGAGGTGGTCATTCCATCGGCATTCCGCTTGCAGTCTGCACGAAGAAGTCCTTTATCACACCTACTGCCAGTATGACCGTCCATCCTGTGCGTATGACCGGTCTTGTTGTAGGCGCGCCACAGACATTCCGCTATTTTCAGCGTATCCAGGAACAGATCGCCGATTTTGTTACGGAAAACTCTCACATTACAAAGGAGAAATTTGAAAACTATATGATGGCGACAGGGGAGATGGCTACGGATGTTGGTACCATTCTCTACGGCAAAGAAGCAGTGGCTTCCGGGCTAATTGATCGTTTGGGTGGGCTTAACGACGCGCTTACCGCGCTGCACAAGATGATCGACAAACAAAAAAGCCGCAATAAATAAGATTATTTGCAATCTGTACTGGAAATCTCGCTACAGATGTGATATGATATTAAATCATAGTAAAAGGGGAGGTGGGCGTATGCTGAATTTCCTGGAAAGTATTCTATATGGCTTTGTTTCCGGATGCGCAGAGCTTCTGCCCATCTCGTCAGAAGCACACCAGGCAATCATGCTGAAATTGTTCGGCATGCACGAAAAGCTGCCGTTTTGTGATCTGTTGATCCATTTGGCGATTCTGGCTGCAGTGATTATCGGTTGCAGGGGCAATTTTCTCCGTATTCGCCGGGAAAGCCGCGCCTACACGCGGTCCCGCAACCGTACATACAGAACAGCAGGTCATTACGAAATGCGCCTTCTTCGCACTGTCGCCGTTCCGCTGGTATTGGGACAGCTTTTCCGCATTTCTACAGGCAATTTGCAGCTTAATTACGTTTGGATTGCAGTATTTCTGCTTATAAACGGATTTCTTATGTTCCTGCAGGAGTATATGCCTCACGGTAATAAGAAAGCAAGCCAAATGACCAGCATTGATGCGATCATAATGGGCCTTCTTAGCGCCCTTTCCGTTTTGCCCGGCATTTCCAGAAACGGCATTCTTCTTTCCTACAGTATTACCCGCGGCGCTGACAAACAAAGCGCAGTAAACTGGATGCTTATGCTCAGTATTCCCGCGCTCGTCGTTCTCTGCATTTTTGATATTGTGGGAATTGTATCAATGGGTTTCGGCATAGCATCGTTTGTCGGTTTTCTGTGCTATCTGTCATCTGCAATTCTCGCCTTTACAGGCGCATACCTTGCGATTTTGCTGCTTCGCATCCTGGCTGTTCAGACTGGTTTCGGAGTGTTTGCATATTACAGCTGGGGTGCGGCGATGTTTACCGTCGTACTCTATCTGATTTCATAAGGAGGTACCTATGGCTGACAAGAAGAAAAAGTCTCAAGCCGAGAAAGCGGTTGCCACCTCCGGCACCAAAAAGAAAAAGAATACTGCTAAAAAGACCGCTAAGAAGACAGAAGTTGTTATGAAGGAGCGGATCATTCCTGCCCGTGTTATTTCTTCCATCGTTCTTTTCTGTCTGTTCGTTCTGTTTTTAGTGATCTCCTTTAAGCCGGAAGGCGCACTTACCGTGCTGATTGAGAACATCCTCCATGGACTTTTCGGTCGCGTAGGTTTCATTGTGTCCATTCCGGTGATTCTCTACATGTTTGTGATCCACGTCAGCAGCAAGGGAAGACCCATCGTGATGCGCACAGTCTGTCTGATCAGTTTCGCATTGATCGTTGGTTGTATCTCCCATCTGCATATGAATCCCCAGTATCTTTCTGACGGAATCGGATTGGTTGCCGATCTTTATACTGGCGGCATCGCATATACGACAGGCGGTGTTATCTGCGGCTGTATTGCAATGCTGATCCACTGGCTTTGCGGTACTGTGATCTCCTACATTCTGTTGGTCATTGCAGCAATTATCACGCTGCTTGGCAGTATGCAGATCACGCTTTCCAGCATCGTACGCGCCATTCGTGAGCGTCCCAGAGCCGATTGGGAGGGAAAGCAAGAAGAACCCCGTCCCGAACCTGCATCCGTTGTGGTAAACCACATCGCCAATAAGCGGATCGCTTATATGGAAAACCGCAGCCAGCAGCAAAAGGAAAAAGAGGAGAAAAAACAGCAAAAAGCCAAACAGGAGAGCAGAAAAACTCCCTTTGATATTACTCTCGCTGAAAATCTGCCCGAGACCACGCCCGAGGTCAGCGAGAAGACCCAGGATATGATCAAGCAGATCGATGCAGACCTGGAGACACCGGTTGCTGCCGCAATGGACAATCCCCCTGTTCAGATCCCGGACGAACCGGAGTTTATTGAACCTGTTAAGAAGGAAAAACCCGTCATGCCGCCTCCATTGGAGGTTGAAAAAGTGACTGCAAAGGACACGCTCCTCGCAAAGCTTGAGGTAGAGGAAGAGATCGCAAAAAAGGAAGCGGAGAGTAAACCCGAATACTGCTTCCCGCCCATCGACCTTTTGAAGCTGCCTGTGAACGGCTCTGCCGACGGCACTGCGGAAATGCGTGAGAATACCCGCAGACTGAACGAAACCCTGGCAAGCTTTAAGATCGAAGCGCATATTATCAATGTCACAAGAGGCCCCAGCGTCACCCGCTACGAGGTGGAGCTGGAAAAGGGTGTCCGGCTGAACAAGCTGACCACTGCAGCGGACGATATCGCACTGAGCCTTGGCGCTACCGGTGTGCGTATTGCCGCTATTCCCGGCAAGATTTCTGTGGTCGGCATTGAGGTGCCTAACCAGGCGGTCAACACCGTTTCTCTTCGTGAGGTTATTGACTCCAATGAGTTTGTGAAAGCGAAGTCTAAGGCAGCCTTTGCGGTAGGTAAGGACATCGGTGGTAATTGCATTGTTGGCAATATTGCACGACTTCCTCATATGCTCATCGCAGGTACTACCGGCTCCGGTAAGTCCGTCTGCATGAACTCCATTATCATTTCTCTTCTTTATAAGGCAAGTCCCGATGATGTGAAACTCATTATGGTTGACCCCAAAATGGTCGAACTCGGTATCTATAACGGTATCCCGCATCTGCTGATCCCTGTTGTCACCGATCCCAAGAAGGCTGCAGGTTCTCTCCAGTGGGCAGTTACGGAAATGATGCGTCGGTATAAAGCAATGTCCGATGCCGGTGTCCGTGACCTTGACTCCTATAACAGCATCATTGAAAGCCAGGAAGTTGAGGGCAAGAAGATGCCCAAAGTGGTCGTCATTATCGACGAGTTGGCTGACCTGATGCTGGTGGCCGCAAAGGAAGTGGAAGAGTCCATTTGCCGTATTGCCCAGATGGGTCGTGCCGCGGGCATTCACCTGGTTATCGCTACTCAGAGACCCTCTGCGGACGTTATCACCGGCCTTATGAAGGCAAATATCCCCTCAAGAATCGCATTTGCGGTGGCGTCCGCCATGGAATCTCGAATCATTCTGGATACTATGGGCGCTGAAAAGCTTGTAGGCAAGGGAGACATGCTCTATGCTCCCATTGGCGACGGCAAGCCCAAGCGCGTTCAGGGCTGTTTTGTAAGCGATCCCGAGGTGGAAGCCGTTGCAAACTATGTAAAATCCAACTTCACCACTAATTACGATGAAAATGTGATGGAAGAGATTGAACGTAAGGCTGCTCAAAGTGGCACTAAGCAACCCACCGCATCGGATCCCGAACCCAATGAAGCGGAACTTGACGGCGACGAAATGCTCCCAGCCGCTGTGGATGTTATTCTTGAAACCGGTCAGGCATCCGTTTCTATGCTCCAGCGCCGCTTGAAGCTGGGATACGCAAGAGCAGCAAGAATTGTGGACGAAATGGAAGAGAAGGGAATCGTCGGTCCTTTCCAGGGCAGCAAGCCCCGCACCATTTTGGTTACTAAAGAGCAGTGGGAGGCCATGAAATCCGGTCAACCCGCGCAAATGGAGTTTGATGACCTGGAGCCGGATGAAGATCTTGGCGTTCCCGACGAATTACTGTAATTTACGCTAATAGCGTGAATAAATATCAAATTGTATTGCATCCGGATAGCCGGAGCGACAACAAGGAGGATTATTTATGAACAACAAAACCAAGACTATGGTGGGTATCGGACTTTTTACCGCCATTGTCGTCGTACTTCAGCTGCTGGGCGGTAGTATTAAGATCGGAACCATGTTTTCCATTTCTTTCGTTCTGCTTCCCATCGTAGTTGGCGCAGCAGTCTACACCTGGAAAGCCGGAGCCTGGCTCGGTTTTGCATTCGGTGTGGCAGTGCTGCTCTCTGGCGATGCCGGCGCATTCCTGGCCGTCGACCCTATTGCCACTGTTGGTGTAGTATTGGTAAAGGGTACGCTGTGCGGTCTCGTTGCCGGTCTTGTGTATAAGCTTTTCGAACGGGTTAATCGCTGGCTCAGCGTCATCGCAGCAGCACTGATCTGTCCCGTCGTGAACACCGGTGTGTTCTTGATCGGCTGTAAGCTGTTCTTTATGGACACCATCACAGAATGGGCCGCAATGTACGGTTTCGAGGACACTGCATCCTATATGATCTTCGGTCTCGCCGGTATAAACTTTCTGATCGAGATCGGCGTCAACCTTGTCCTGGCGCCTGTAATCACAAGGCTGATCTACCAGGGACGCAAATAATCGCATACATATAAGAGCTGACAGAGAAATCTGTCAGCTCTTTTTTTGCATATCTTGTCCGCCAATTCATAGGCTCAAATAGGAGTGATGCAAATGAACTGCGCGTGGCAAGCCTACATAAGTATCCTGCCATCCTGGTTACGAAAGGATGCGGACAAGTACTGCAATTGTTTGTTGGAGATCCGTCTTCGGCTCAATAGCGAAACAGAAATCGTAACTACTGATAAATCGATATTTCTTAAACGGCAGGCAACCGTAGACGACCTAAACTACTGTATTAACTGCGCTACAAAGTACTCGCCCTGGAACGCAACGACCGCATCCAAAGGTTTTGTTACCGCGCCTGGCGGTCATCGAATTGGAATTTGTGGGGAAGCGATAATAAAAGAGGGATGTCCCGCGGGAATTCGAACACCAACATCGCTTTGTATTCGGGTAGCAAGGGATTTTAACGGAATTGCGGAGCAAACCGATGATATGAACGACGGCATACTGATCCTTGGTCCCCCCGGAGCTGGTAAGACAACGCTCCTTCGTGACCTGATCCGTAGAAAGTCGAACAGGGGAGATGGGGCTGTCGGTGTCGTGGACGAGCGGGGGGAGTTGTTTCCCTTATGTAGCTTCTCCTACTGTTTTGATATTGGCCATAGAACAGATATTGTTACCGGAATCGATAAAGCAAACGGAATCGATATGCTACTTAGATGCATGACCCCCAAATGGATCGCTGTGGACGAAATCACGGCACAGTCGGACTGTGACAGTCTTATCAAGGCCGGGTGGTGCGGAGTTAAGCTTATTGCCACCGTCCATGCGGAAAATAAGAAGGATCTTTATAGCAGACCGGTGTACAAGCCTCTGTTATCTTCCGGTCTGTTTGGGTGGCTCATTACGATCAATAAAGACAAATCCTGGGATGGAGAAAGGATTTACATATGCAACTAAAGCTGATTGGTGCGTTGTTGGTTTTCGCCGCGTGTGGCGGACTTGGTTTTCGGATCGCAGCCTATCAACGACGGGAAGAATATACCTTGCGACAGATCATGGGTATTTTAGAGCAAATGGAATGCGAGCTGCAGTACCGATTAACACCGCTACCAAATCTATGCAGACAGGCAGCAGTAGGCGCAGGAGCTGTCTTAGAGCGCGTTTTCTCTCTAATGAGCAACGAGTTGGAATCACAATTATCCCCGGATGCAGAGCGATGTATGACCCATGTGCTCGAAGACACGCATAGGCTGACTCCGCAATCCCGTGAGGTGCTTCTCCTACTTGGAAAATCTCTCGGAAAATTCGACATTGACGGTCAGTTAAAAGGGATCAATGCGGTGAAAGCAGACTGTGACAGAAGAATTGAAAATCTCAGTAAGAATAAAGATAACCGTCTACGCAGCTATCAAACATTGGGACTATGTGCGGGCGCAGCGTTGGCAATCCTGTTTTTGTAGCCTATGGAAATCGATTTAATATTCAAAATTGCCGCGGTTGGGATCATCGTATCGATTCTCAATCAGGTGCTTTCCCGCTCCGGCAGGGAGGAACAGGCAACCATGACCACATTGACCGGTTTGGTGGTTGTTCTTATGATGGTGGCGCAAAAGATCTCGGATCTTTTTGAACTTGTAAAGGCGTTGTTTGAGCTGTGATTGGGGAATTTATGAAAGCTGTCGGCGGTGTTTTTCTCGCCGTAATATTCTGCGCTTTGCTTGCAAAACAAGAATCCCATATTGCGCTATGCCTGACCGTTTCTGTTTGCTGCATCGTAGCATTGGTAGCGATTCGGAATTTATCTCCGGTAATGGATTTTTTCTATCACCTTCAGGAAATAGGCGGATTTGATTCCGGCATGCTCAGCATTGTGCTTAAAGGGGTTGGAATCGCTATATTATCGGAAATTGCCACCACTATCTGCGCAGACGCGGGCAACGCCGCATTAGGAAAGGTACTGCAGTTTCTTTCTGTGACCGTGATCATCTGCATCTGCATACCTCTGCTAAATGAACTTATGAAATTGATTGAAACCATTCTCGGAAAAGTATGAGAAGACTAATTATACCGCTGATATTAATATCTTTTCTCGTTTTGCCTGTTAGCGCAACGGAATTTACCGCGCCCGCAGCGCCGGAAAGCGCTGCGCCATATATGCCCCGGGAACCGGAAACATTCGCGGAAGGACTATGGTATGTAATAATATCCGCTACCCAAACAATTTGGCCTGAAATTACCCAGGCCGCCGGAGTCTGTTTGAGCGCATTCTCGGTTGTACTGCTTATGAGTCTGATCAGTACATTATCAAACGGTACTGCGACAATGTGCGCATTTGCTGGTGTTGTCAGCATAGGTCTGGTCCTACTAAAGAATGTCAATACGCTGATCATACTGGCCACAAGAACCGTAACGGAGCTTCATGAATACGGAAAGCTGCTTCTGCCGGTCATGACCGCTGCGGTTTCTGCGCAGGGCGGTGTTACAACATCTGCAGCATTGTATGGTGGCACTATGGTCTTCAGCAGTCTTTTGTCTGCAGTGATCACCAAGTGCATGATTCCACTTGTTTATATGTTTCTCGGCTTATCCGTTGCTGGCGCAGGAACATCACAGGAACTGATCATAAACATAAAGACTGCATCCAAAAGTGTACTTAGCTGGGTTCTAAAGACCGTCCTATATGTATTCACCGGCTATATGACCGTTACGGGCGTTGTAAGCGGTACGACGGATGCCGCCGCATTGAAAGCAGCCAAAATCACCATAACGGGAGCTGTCCCCGTTGTTGGTGGGATTCTTTCTGACGCCTCAGAGGCTGTGCTGGTTGGAGCCGGTATGGTCAAAAACTCCGTGGGAGTATACGGACTTCTTGCGGTTATCTCTGTCTGCATCGGTCCGTTTATAAAAATTGCGGTTCAGTACCTGCTTCTTAAGGCCACTGCAGCCGCCAGCAGCGCCTTTGGTAATAAACAAACCGTGGGCTTAATCAAAGATTTTTCCGGTGCTATGGGCATCACCCTTGCTATGGTCGGCACCCAATGTATCCTCCTGCTTATCAGTACGGTTTGTCTTATGAAGGGAGTGGGATAATTGGAAGAAATCCAAAAATATCTTTTTGGGATCATCAGCGCTGCAGTTGTTTGCGCCGCCATTGTAGCGATTGCGCCGAAGAATAATGCAACCGGGAAACTGATCACTATGCTCTGCGGTCTATTTCTACTACTGAATGTGTTGAAGCCGATTAAGAGCATTGACCTGTCGAGCATAGGTAACTTTGCGGATATCCTGGAGTCGGACAGCGCTGCTTTTGTCGCCGAGGGAATAGAATCTTCCACACAAACGCTCCGGGAAGTCATAAAGAATCGATGCGAATCATACGTTATGGAGAAAGCATCACAAATAGGTGCAAACATATCCGTAGACATATTGCTGGATGAGGGAGATATGCCCGTTCCCATTGAAGCAACCATCATTGGCAACATCTCACCATATGCGAAAGAACGTCTTGCAATCTTGCTGACACAGGATCTTAACATACCAAAGGAGCGACAGAAATGGATCTAAAAGCACTTGGAAGCAAACTAAAAGGATCCATATCAAATTATAAATATGTCCTGATCATCCTTGCTGTCGGAATCCTTCTGATGCTTCTTCCAACATCCAACAAAGCAGACAGCAAGGAAAAAACAGCCACAGAAACCGCACCGAAAATTACCCAAGAAGAAAGGCTTGCGCAGGTTCTACGGCACATTGAAGGGGTAGGGGAGGTGCAGGTGCTTCTGTCAACCGAGAATACCGGAGAGACCGTTTATCAAACTGACACGGATATCACGGAAGGAAACGATACGAAAGACCAAAAAAGCGACACAGTGATTCTGACGGATTCTGAAAGAAACCAAACTGCGTTGGTCCGAAGCTCCGGTGCTCCCGTTTACCGTGGCGCGGTGATCGTATGCCAGGGCGGAGACCGCGCATCCGTAAAGCTTGCTGTGACCCAGGCTGTTATAAAGGCAACCGGCTTATCCGCCGACCGAATATGTGTATTGAAAATGAAATGAATGGAGGCATTCGTATATGAAAATCTGGAAGAAAAACCTTGTTGCTGCGGCAGTGCTGGTGACCGTCTGCGCCGGTATCTATGTAAACTGGCTCTACAGCAACAAAGAAGCGTCGGTAAATCTTGATGATACCATTGACGCAAGCAAACTGGTGGAAGAGGACACCCTTTCCGTCAGTGGCGAAGAAAATGTATCCACGGATTATTTCTCTGCTGTCAGACTGTCCAGACAGCAGGCAAGGGACAGCGCCGTATCCCTGCTGCAGGAAGCTATGGCATACAGTGAGGACGCACAGACATCCCAGCAAAATGAACAGCTGGAGGAATTGGTGCAGACAGCGCTGTGTGAGGCGCAGATTGAAAGTCTTGTGATTGCCAAGGGGTACGTGGATTGTGTTGCCTACATAGGTGAAGACGGAATTTCCGTGGCGGTGGCGTCCCCGGAGGGCGGTCTTCAGCAAAAGGATGTGGCAGTAATCGCCGATGTTGTCATCTCCCAATCCGACTATACTATGAATGACATTCGTGTTGTGGAAGTTCAGTAATCAAATCCCCCAAGATTTTCTTGGGGGATTTCCATATTTCGGTGAAGAAAACAGTTGTATTTTTCCGGATCTGTGGTACAATAAACAAAAGTATGCCAACTGCTATCTTACATTTATTAGGAGGTATTCCCATGGCAGATAACAAGCAGTACATTACACAGGTACAGGAAAATGGCACTATTCTGATTTCCGAAGATGTGATCGTCAGCATTGTTGCTCACGCAGTCACTGAGGTTGAGGGCGTGGTCGGTCTGAGCGTAAAGCCCGGCGCGGATATCGCTGAAATCCTGGGAAAGAAAACCTGGGCAAAGGGTATGAAGATCATTATCAGTGAGAATGATGAACTGTGCATCGATTGCAACATTACCGTTGCATACGGTCAAAGCGTAGTAAGTGTCGCTAAGGCAGCTCAGGAAGCCATTGCCCGTGCGCTGGATGATATGGCAGGTGTTACCGTCGCAGCGATCAATGTGAACGTCTGCGGAATCGTCCGTCAGTGAGGCTCCCAACATGACAAGAGCAAATGCCAGAGAGCTGGCAGTACATCTGATTTATGGTCGGGATTTTACAGGTGAAGAACCCAGCGAGGTTGTGGCTACAAGACTGGAAAAGTCCTACTACGAAAAACTTTCTGAGGAAAGCGAAGTCTACGCTGAGCGCCCCAGCCGTAGCCAGATGGTATACATCGACACTGTGGTCTCCGGTGTAGCCAACCGCGCAGACGAACTTAATGAACTGATCGGCAAGTATGCTATCGGCTGGGATATTTCCCGCATTTCCAAGCTTGCACGTACTGTAATGCAGCTTGCGATCTTTGAGATCCTTTATGTTGAGGATGTTCCCACAGGCGTTGCAATTTCCGAAGCAGTTCGTATCGTTAAGCAATACGAAGGCACTGAGATCAGCGGTTTTGTCAACGGCATCCTGGGTGCATTCGCCCGTGAAATGAATACTGAGGTAACAAAATGAGCGTTATCGGCTTTGATACCAGCAATTACACCACCTCCATCGCATATTTCGATGGAACGGGTGGAATCAATTGCTCCCGGCTTTTGCCCGTAAAAGAGGGAGAGTTGGGTCTTCGTCAGAGCGATGCCGTGTTTCATCACACTAAAAGCCTGCCGGAGCTATCCGGCAGGCTATTTTCCAATCTGTCTGACATAGATATTACAGCAGTTGGTGTCAGTACCCGCCCCCGCGCGGTAGATGGCAGCTATATGCCGTGCTTCCTTGTTGGATATTCCCATGCAAAGCTCCTGGCGGATACGCTGAAAGTTCCTCTCATTGAGGTTTCCCATCAACAGGGACATATTGCCGCATCCTTATGGAGCGCAGGAAGATTGGATCTTCTCGAAACACCTCATCTTGCCTGGCATCTTTCCGGCGGTACGACGGAGCTTTTGCTTGTGGAACCGGATGGAAAGAACGTAAACTGCACAAAGATCGGTGGTACTACCGATATTTCCGCAGGTCAGCTGATCGACCGCACCGGTCAGCTTTTGAAACTGCCTTTTCCCGCAGGTAAACACCTGGACAGCATCAGCAAGGAAGCTGTGAATACGGATGTATTCCGAGTCAAAGTCAGCGACCTCAGTTTCTCCCTATCCGGCGCGCAAAACAAGGTAACATCCTATTTCGAAAAATGCCAAAACGCCGCAGAAACAGCCGCCTATGCCCTCAGGTGTGTATCAAATGCAGTATTACAGGTGAGTGTGGCTGCGCAGATGCAATATCCGGGACTACCCATCGTCTTTTCCGGCGGTGTTGCGTCCAACAGAATGCTGAGGGAAGTACTGCAGCCCCTTGATCCCATTTTTTCTGAACCCCAATATTCCACCGACAATGCTATGGGCGTTGCGGTGCTTACCTACTTAAACCGGGAGTGATCACATTGTCTAAGCAGATTCTGTCCGTTACGCAGATAAATGAATATATCCGCACAATGATGGACAGCAATCCCATGCTCTCCAATGTTGCGATTCAGGGTGAGATCAGCAATTACAAAGTCTATCCCTCCGGTCACCATTATTTTACCCTAAAGGATGAGGGCGCTGCGCTGAAATGTGTGATGTTCCGTTCTTCTGCGGTAAAACTTAAATTCCGTCCGGATAATGGAAGTAAAGTCATTGCCATCGGTAAGATTTCCGTATATCCAAGAGATGGCGCCTATCAGCTCTACTGCACCGCGATGATGCCCGACGGGGTAGGGGACCTGCACGCTGCCTTTGAAGCACTGAAGAAAAAGCTTGCTGCACAGGGACTTTTTGACCCTGCACATAAGAAACCGATTCCTGCCTATCCCCAGCGAATCGGCATTGTTACAAGCTCTGCCGGCGCGGCTGTTCACGATATGCTCCGAATTCTAAAGAAGCGCTACCCCCTTGTGAAAGTGCTGCTTTTGCCGGTACGCGTGCAAGGCGCAGAAGCTCCTGGAGAGATTGCAGCCGCTATTTCCTATGCAAACCTACATCAACTGGCAGATGTACTGATCGTTGGTCGCGGTGGCGGATCTATTGAGGATCTGTGGGCATTCAACGACGAACTGGTTGCCCAAGCCATCTTCAATTCCACGATCCCTGTGATCTCCGCAGTGGGTCATGAACCGGATGTTACCATCTCCGATTATGTAGCAGACCTACGGGCAGCAACGCCCTCCAATGCGGCAGAATTGGTCGTCCCGGACCAGGACGGATTACGGCAGACCCTGGATTCCGCATCCTCTGCATTGGTATCAAGCTTGCAGCAGCGAATCCGCAATGCCCGTCGTCAGTTTACGATTCTCTCTCAGAGTCCCGCTCTGCGATCTCCAAGTGGATACCTGGATCTGCGTCGAAATAACCTGACTTATCTGCAAGAAAAGCTTGTCTATTCCCAAAAGCAGTTATTAAATCGGCAGCGCAATCGTTTTGTAAGTGCAACCTCAAAACTGGATGCTATGAGTCCTCTTAAAGTGCTGACTCGCGGCTATGCAATGGCGGAAAACGCAGAGGGAACTGTAGTCCGATCTGTGAAACAGACGGGGGAGGGGGATACCCTAAAACTCACTGTAAGCGACGGCACGATTCACGCAACCGTACTTGAAGCAAAGGAGAATGTCTTATGAGTAAGAAGAACGCAACCTTTGAGGAAAATATGACCAGACTGGAACAGATCGTCCGCACCATGGAGCGGGGAGAAGCACCCCTGGAGGAGTCCCTCAAGCTGTTCCAGGAGGGCACAGAGCTTGTTAAGCGCTGCGGAAAGCTTTTGGACGAAGCCGAGATGCAGATCAAAATCATCACCGCAGGCGATGACGGTGCGCCCGTAGAGGAGGTATTTATCGATGCAGCAGATGTATAAGACCCGCACAGAAGAATACCTGTCTCAAATCGAGGAGTATCTGAACGGTTGTTTCGCCTATGATAGCGAGCCTCAGAAGATCCTTTTTGATTCCATGCGCTACAGTCTTTTGGCAGGCGGCAAGCGTTTGCGCCCTATTTTCGTCTATGATTTCTGCCGTATGTGCGGTGGAGATTGGAAAAACGCATCTGCCTTTGCCGCAGCCTTGGAGATGATCCATACATATAGCTTGATTCACGACGATCTTCCTTGTATGGACGATGACGATTTCCGCCGCGGATCACCTACGAACCATAAGGTCTTTGGGGAAGCGATCGCGGTCTTGGCGGGAGATGCCTTGCTGACCGCAGCTTTTTCTCACCTTGCCGGATGCAGCCTTTCTGCGGAAGCAAGAATCACTGCTGTGGACATCCTATCCAACTGTGCCGGTGAACTGGGTATGGTGGGTGGTCAGGTACTGGATATGCTCAGCGAAGAGCGTCAGTGCACCGCTCAGGAAGTCATTGATATCCAAAGCCGTAAAACCGGCGCTCTGATCCGTGCCGCCTGTATGTTGGGTGTGGTTGCCGCCGGAGGAACAAAGGAGCAGCTTGGAGCTGCTGCTGAGTTTGCCTCCCATGTTGGTCTTGCGTTCCAGATCCGCGATGATATGCTGGATGTGATCGGTGATGCAAAGGAGCTTGGAAAAGCCACCGGCGTTGATACCGTAAAGAATACCTTTGTCCAGCTTTACGGTCTTGAAAAATGCGACCGCCTTGTGAATGAGCATACAGAGGAAGCGATTAAGGCACTGGATGCCTTCCAAAACACCGAATATATGAAAATGCTGGTCACTAACCTAATTCACCGAACAAAATAAGGAACCGCCCCGATTGGGGCGGTTTTTTTACATATCAATGGCGGGATTCATATAATAGACATTCTTTTGATTCAGTTTTTCGCGCAAAAGCTCCAGCGCCTCGCCGAACCGCTGGAAATGGTTGACCTCCCGCTGACGCAGGAACTTGATCACATTGTTGACATCCGGATCGTCGCTCAGGCGCAGGATATTATCATACGTCACACGAGCTTTCTGCTCTGCAGCCAGATCTTCCGTCAGATCCGCAATAGGATCGCCCTTAACTGCTATGGTTGCCGCTGTCCAGGGTGTTCCGGATGCGAACTGAGGGTATACACCCACAGTGTGATCCACAAAATAGGGTGCAAATGCGGAATCCTGGATCTCGGAATCCTTCAGATTCCTTGTCAGCTGATGCACGATCGCGCCTACCATCTCCAGGTGCCCCAATTCTTCCGTGCCGATGTCCGTAAGCAGACCCTTCAGTTCATCAAATGGCATGGCATACCGCTGGGACAGGTAGCGCAAAGATGCGCCAAGCTCACCGTCAGGACCGCCATACTGAGAGATGATGATGGATGCGAGCCTGGGGTTGGGACGGTCGATCTTCACCGGGTACTGCAGTTTCTTATCATAAATAAACATTCATCATACCTCCCGTTTTGCCGCATATTCCCAAGGCCAGGGATCATCCAACCACTGATACTGATCGCCGCGGACGGGGGACATATGGGTCAGAGGTCCGCATTTTTCTTCGTAGGTTGCTCTGGCTTTCTCGTTTGCTTTTTGATACATTTTGTAAAGCTCCAAGGCTTCCTTATCGTCTCTATGGGTATCCAGGTACAGCGCAAGCTCCTGAATCGCAAATGCCATACACTGCAGTTCCGTCAAAGGGGTAACGGGTTGTTCATTTTTGTTGATCATCCCCATAAAGGGAAGGTCCAAGCCAGGAAACAATGTGCCGCGGACCAGAGCTTTTCTCGGCTCATACTGCGGTTTTGCGTCTGTCTGAAAGGGAACAAAGGGGTAGGCGAGGGGAGCCTTTGCCGGAAGTCTGCCCTCAAATTCCTGCCTGTTGTTATACTCCAATTCAATTCCTCCTTACACATTATAGTGAGAACTGTCGTTCCGTGTCATACTATGCCACTACATTTTTCGTTGTTCATGTAATGTATTTACAGCACATAAACTTGTATCGAGGTGTGGTTATGAAGAAATCAATTTATATTGCGACCGTATTGGTCGTGTTGGCGCTGTTCTTATTAACCGGGTTCGGGTTAAGTAGGGCAGTTACTGTGATGACGGAAAGTACGCCAATTTTTAGAAACAATTGTGTGGTGATTGATGCCGGTCACGGAGGCGTTGACGGGGGAGCCACATCCTGTACAGGTATTTTAGAAAGCGAGATCAATCTGCAAATTGCATTGCGGCTCAACGACTTATTTCATCTTTTAGGTATCAATACGGTTATGATCCGTACAACCGATGAATCCATCTACACAAGAGGGGAGACCATCGCAGCTAAGAAAGTTTCGGATTTAAAAGAACGGGTACGGATCATAAACGAAACAGAAAATGCCGTTCTTGTGAGCATCCACCAAAATCACTTTGCGGATTCCAGATATAGTGGAGCGCAGACTTTTTATGCCCAAACTCCCGGAAGCAAAGAACTTGCACAGCACATACAAAGTACGTTCAAAAGTACGATAAACCCGACAAGCAAACGCCAAATCAAAAAAGCCGATGGGATCTATCTGATGCAGCATATCGACTGTACCGGAATCCTGGTGGAGTGTGGCTTTTTGTCGAATGTTGAAGAAGAGAATCTTCTGCGGGACCCACAGTATCAAAATAAACTCTGTATCTGCATCGCAACTGCGGTAAGACACTACCTTGACCATCTGAGCGTTCACTGATATAATATAGAAAAAAGAAACGGGAGCCGATGATCATGGCAAAGACAAAAACCGTATTTTACTGCACGGAATGTGGCAACGAAACCCCTAAATGGCAGGGAAAATGTGCCGCATGCGGTGCGTGGAACACCATTGTAGAGCATACCGAAAAGCCTTCTGCGCCGGGCATTCGCACAAAAGCAATTGACGCCCGCCAGGCACAGCGAATTTTGGATGTGGATACGGATTCCGAAATTCGATTTTCTACCGGCATTGGGGAGTTGGACCGTGTTCTCGGCGGAGGCGCTGTGGACGGTTCTCTTGTTTTAGTCGGCGGCGCGCCCGGTATCGGCAAATCTACGCTCTTACTGCAGATCTGCTCCAGCCTGTGCGCCCAGCGAAAAGTTCTTTATGCGTCCGGCGAGGAAAGCGAGCGTCAGCTGAAGCTCCGTGCGCAGCGTATTGGTGTTACACCGGAGGATCTCTATATTCTCTCGGAAACGAGCCTTGCGGACATTCTGGAGGCTGTAGATGCACTCAAACCGGATGTTTTGATCGTGGATTCTATCCAGACCCTCTATCAGGATGGCAATGACTCCAGCCCAGGCAGCGTTTCCCAGGTTAAAGACTGCACCATCAGCCTGATGCAACTGTCCAAATCCTGCGGCATTACTGTATTTGTTGTAGGTCACATCAACAAGGATGGCGCCATTGCCGGTCCTAAGGTGCTGGAGCATATGGTGGATTGCGTGCTTTACTTTGAAGGCAACGCCAATTCCTCTTATCGACTACTGCGGGCGGCAAAGAACCGTTTCGGCTCTACAAACGAGATCGGCGTCTTCGAAATGCGAGATTCCGGTCTTGTTGAAGTTCCGAATCCCTCGCAGATGCTTTTGGAAGGTCGTCCCAGCGGCGCACCCGGTACCTGCGTAGCCTGCGTGATGGAAGGCACCCGTCCTGTACTTGCGGAAGTCCAGGCCCTTGTGACAAAATCCAATTTTAACGCTCCCAGACGGACCGCCGACGGCTTCGATTTTAACAGAGCAGTTCTGTTAATGGCTGTGGCGGAAAAACGCGCAAATATGAAGCTGAGTCTTTATGACGCTTATATCAATGTCATTGGCGGTCTTCACCTGGAAGAACCGGGTGCTGACCTACCCGTAGTGCTTGCGATCGCATCGTCCTACAAAGATACGCCGATCCCTGATGACACAGCAGCCATCGGCGAGGTAGGCTTGACGGGTGAAATCAGAGCAGTATCTTTCCTCAATCAGCGTCTTGCGGAAGTTGCAAGATTAGGCTTTAAAAAGTGCATTATCCCTAAGAATACATCCGAAAAGTTAATAATTCCCGAAGGCCTTACCGTATACCAGGTAAGAAATCTCCAGGAAGCCATCGCTACAGCAATATAAAAGGGGAGGGGCAGTGCCCCCCCCGCATTACTTTTCTTCGGCAAAATCCAGCTTGGAAAGCGGATTTGCTTCGGCTGCAATTTTCAGTTCTGTGTTCTCGATATGGGTATAAATTTGGGTGGTATTCAGGTTCTCGTGACCCAAAACTTCCTGGACGGTCTTAACATCCACGCCACCGGAGAGCATCATTGTTGCCGCTGTATGGCGCAGCTTATGGGCGGAGAACTGAGTGGCATCCAGTCCCGCCTTCAAAAGGGCCTTTTCTACAAGCCTGTGCACTGCCGTTACGCTGATTCGGTTACCGTTTCTGGAGCCAAACAGCGCCCGGTTATCCGACAAAACCAGTTCTTTTCGCTCCGTCATATAGGCCTCAATCGCCTTGTGACAGGCAGAACCAAAATAGACGATCCGCTCTTTATTACCCTTACCAACCACTCGGATGCGGTCCTCATAAACATCCGTCAAGTTAAGTCCAACCAGCTCGCTGCGACGGATACCGCAGTTCAAAAACAGCATTAAAATCGCGTAGTCCCGCTTTGCGTTTTGTCCGGAGACCGCCTGGAGCAGGGAAGAGGCTTGAGAAAGCGTTAAATATTTCGGTAGACTCTTTCGCAGCTTTGGATATTCAAGGTCTGCAACTGGATTTTCCGTCAGCTGCTTGGTACGCACCGTGAGATACTTATAAAAAGACTTGATAGCAGACAGTTTCCTCGATCTTGAAGAGGACTCAATGCCATGATCCGTATAAGGAGAATCCGGTCGAAGAGGTCGGTCGTTCGCCAAATAAGAGAGGAAATCAAAGACTTCTGAAGTTGTGATCGATCCTACAAAGGCAATATCAATATCCTTGATTGGAATATCCTCCAGTGGAGTGCTCATTGGCATATCGTTGCGCATAAGTCGAATGAAGCGCAGGAACATGCGCAGATCCAGGTAGTATTCTGAAATGGTGCGGGGAGATTGTCCCTTAATATTTTCGTGATAAGTTAGAAAATCCCGGAGTATTTGAGGAGAATCGGCATATTTCTTCATAAAAAGTCCTCCTGAGAAAGGTATACAAATATACGAACATTCGTTTGTGCAAAATGACGAAAACTAAAATGTATGCATTTTTTAAAGATTTTCAGTACGATCCGATTATATCCGCAGAAATGCCTGAAAAAGACTATAAATACGACAAAGACCGCGTAGATGCGTACTATGAAAAGCACACCGAGCAGGGTAAGCTGCATTATGCGATCATGCTTGGCGACACAGTGATCGGAGATATCTATCTAAAGAATATGGATAAGCTGAGCAATTCCTGTGAACTGGGGATTCATATGGTTAATAACTATTATAAAGGAAAAGGCTACGGCACGCAAGCGCTGATCGCGCTAAAGAATATCGCATTTAGGGAACTGAAGCTTAAGACGCTCTACGCAGATACACGTGAAGAAAATAGAAAGTCCTGTAGAGCATTGTCGAAAGCCGGTTTCACTAAAACAAGACAAGAAAACGGTCGGTGCATTTTCGAGTGCCACGCAGATCCTTAATTCACTCAAGAATCAGCCGAGAAGGACACGGCCGGCTTCTATTATGGTTATTATATCATATATATACCGCGAACGCAACAAAATTTTTATTTTGTTGCGTTCGTTACGTTTAAGGGTGAATTTGCGGTTTCAAGACAAGGTCCTCTCCCCAATGTGATAATACAAGAAAAGCCGCAGGCTTAGGTAGAATCCCAAGCCTGCGGCTAAACTAATCTATTAATGATACCTCGAATATATATGTTGCGTTCATCAGCGACACGTCTATATCCATGACTTCGCTCCATGTCACCCGGACATTCTCAACCGTAATCTCACCTGAGCAATTACCGGGTGTTCCATCTCCGTTCTGTAGTGCGTTTCCTATTCGATCAATGAATCGAAGATACTCAAACATATTGACATTCTTCTGCGCGCCTACCATAGCCACCGCAGCCGCTATACATTGCGGTGGCAGCTGTCTATCCTCAAAGATAAACAGATACTCCGCTTCATAGCTCAGAGATTTAATGTACTCCCCTTCCAACTCAAACTGGAATTGCGGCAACGAGCTCTGATCTCCATCAAGGTAAACAACATTGGGATCGCGGAAGAAAACGCCATTCGTTGTCATATGCTCGCTGTAATTATCAAACAATTGTTTGTAGATGAAGTTATAATTTTTGGTAAATTGCAAAATCGTAACATTTTTTCCACGATATATCGGTCTTTGTATGTCTGTTTCGGTAAAAAACGAAATAAATATCAAAATTACGGCTAATACGGCGGCAATAACACGGCGCTGCTTCGTCCAATTTTCATAGATAAGTTCCGTTTCCCGATACCATTCATTATCGTAGGTATCGATATACTCCCTATAACTCTTGATCATCCGAACCCAAGAGTAGATCGGCAAATAAAAGCCACACCCATACCGCAGCACTCCCCACTCTCTGTCCTTTGCCTCTTCAAAGGAGATGAGATTGCCGTTGCAGGAAAGAACCCGAATACCCATTGCCCATTAACCTGGTGTTGTGCCAAAGCGGGAAATCAAAAATGCGTTTACCGGTACAGACAAGAATATACATCCAATTGAAAGAACCCTTTGTAGTAACTCTACCTCAAAGCGGATCTTAAGAATTACAAACAAGAAAAAACTAATAAGCGTAGACAGTAAAACGGAATCTATGGCCCTTGCCACATATCTTCTCACCGGGTGACGCTTGAGATACCTTTTGGCGTTAAACTCCGGGACCGGCGCTGTGGAAACACTCCTTTTTCCAAATACTGATTGATCCAATATCTTCAAATAGTATTCCGCATTTAAAGTATGGTAGCTGACACCGTCGCATCGCATCTGCTCACAAACATTTTTTGCCCTCGTCGCGTCTTGAATCTTATCTTCAAGCGCTTCAATCTGCTCCGCAAGGGCCACAGAAAAGTCTGCCCTTCCCTGCTGGAGATCCTGGATCCTTTCCAACGAGATACCAAGCTTTCGCAGCAGCTTTATTTTAAGCAGCGTTTCGCAATCCTCCGGCGAATATTCCCGATAACCGTTATCATGGCGCTTAGGCTGAATAAAGCCCTCTCGTTCATAGTAGCGGATGGTCGCCCGCTCCAGACCGGTCTTCGCTTCCAGCTCTCGTATCTGCATTACTGTCACCTCCATGCCTACATCATATACTGTTAAGTAGGTTTACAGTCAAGCATTATTTTAAAAAAACTGAATATTTATAAATATCTCTTTACATTTTGTTATAAAATGGCTAAAATATAAAGGAATATATCATTTAATCAATCGGAGGGACTCCATATGTCTGTAAAGAGAATCGGTGTACTTACCAGCGGCGGCGATGCACCCGGCATGAACGCCTGCGTCCGCGCAGTTGTCCGTACCGCTTTGTTTAACGGAATCGAGTGCTATGGCATCCGCCGTGGCTATAACGGTCTCATTTCCGGCGACGTGATCCGGCTGGACGAAAAGAATATTTCCCATACCATCAACCGTGGCGGCACGATCCTTTATACCGCCCGCAGCAAGGAATTCATGACCGAGGAAGGTCAGAAAAAGGCTGTTTCCACCTGCAAATTCCTGGGTCTTGACGGCATTGTTGCCATTGGTGGTGACGGCACATTCCGTGGCGCTCGTGCCCTCTCCAGCTGGGGCGTAAATGTTGTCTGCATTCCCGCCACCATCGATAATGACATCAACTGCACCAACTACTCCATCGGCTTCGATACAGCGGCAAATACCGCTATCGATTGTATCGACCGCCTGCGTGATACCATGCAGTCCCACGAGCGCTGCTCCGTTGTAGAGGTTATGGGCAGAAACGCCGGATACCTTGCCATGTATGTGGGTCTTGCCGTCGGCGCTACCGCCGTACTGGTCCCGGAAAACCCCATTGACTTCCAGCGTGATGTGATTGAAAAAATCCGCCGTGCCCGCTTTAACGGCTTTACACATTATATGATCGTTGTCGCCGAAGGCGCCGGCTCTGCCGCAGATATTGCTGCGCAGATCAAGGAGTCCATTGACCTCGATCCCCGTGTTACCGTTCTCGGTCACATTCAGCGTGGCGGCACACCCTCTGCCCGCGATCGCGTCAACGCCACCAAAATGGGATACCTGGCAGTTGAGCTTTTGAAGGAAGGCAAAACCAACCGGATCATCTGCACCAAAAACGGTAGGTTCCAGGATGTGGATGTAGATGAAGCACTGGAAATGAGCAGAAAGATCCAGCAGATCGAAGTGGATGTTCTTGCCGCAATGACAGGTATTTAACCGCTCTACCCTTTTCTTAATAACAAAAAGGTCTATCATTCCAAACGGAATCGATAGACCTTTTTTATGCTTTCGGATGGCACTTTTCGTAGACAGACTTCAGCTTTTGATTGACCATATGGGTGTAAAGCTGCGTGGAAGAAATATCACAGTGACCCATCAGTTCCTGCAAAGAACCGATATCCGCGCCGTTTTCCAGCAGATGAACTGCAAAGCTGTGGCGCAGCGTGTGCGGGGTGATTTCCTTTTCGATATGTGCCAGCGTCTGGTAATGCTTAATGATCTTCCAGAAACCCTGTCTGCTCATACGGGAGCCGCTGATGTTCACAAAGAGCGCAGATTCATCGGGATCTGTTGTCAAAGTACCACGAGCCTCACGGATATAAGCTGCAAGCGCCTTCAGCGCTGCAGGATAAAGCGGAATGGAGCGGGTCTTCTTGGCGTTACTGCACTTGATGATGCCCAGATCCAGGTTTACATCGTCAACATCCAGGTTGATGAGCTCTGTAACGCGGATACCGGTAGCGTACATCACTTCCAGCATTGCCTTGTCGCGGTAACCTTTTGCGTCCACACAGACAGGCTGCGCAAGGAGCAGCTCGATCTCCCGCCCGGTAAGGATCTGAGGAAGCTTCTTCTCTCCCCTGTCCACATGGATATCAAGAACAGGGGTCTTTTCCAGGAAGCCGGAAGAAATCAGATAGCTGTAAAAATTCTTTAGGCTCGCAAGGCATCTGGAGACCGTAGCGCCGGACTTACCGGAATCTGTCAAATGACCCAGGAAGTCGCTGATATTCAGTTGTGTCGCATCCTGAACCTCCACAGCGCAGTTGGTATAAAGCCAATCCGCAAACTGACGGATGTCCCGCATATAGGAGGATATTGTGTTGCCAGATGCGTTTTTTACCTTGGTCAGGTAATTCTCATAGGCACGGATCAAATCCAGCATAAATACGCGAACCTTCCCTTGTCAAATCATTAGTGAATGTAAAAACGGTGATACCCAAAGGTAATCAACCAAAGTAATCAGCAGAGTAATCACAAGACATGATATAAATTCCCCTCTCCCCGTGCTTAGCGTTCTACATAAGCATCGGCAGCAAAACCAAAACAGCACAGGCACACTAAGCAGGCTCGAAAACAAAAGCAGTCCGCAAACAAGCCATCCTGCAGAACCAAAGCTCAGGTACACGCCACAAACGCAGTAGCCGAAATTGAACGCTCTGAGCGCGCATATAGGGAAAATTAAATAATGCAAGCGGTAATACACAACCACTGATACAACAAATAAAGGAAGGATCGACAATATACTGAGCCACAAGATCGACACTCTGGTCTCACAGGCAGAGCGCATCAAAGAAAAAGAAACCGGATCAGATATTGCCAGAATACAACCAACAACTACACCAATAAGCCAAAATGATGCAAGAACAAATACGGTGAGTTGATTTTTCTTTTCAGAAAAATTGCGAAAAAGTTTCAAGAATATGCAGTCCCCTTCTTATGTAATGAACCAAAAGCATAATACAAAAAACGTAAAAAGGGCGCATAAAATACTCGCACAAACAAAGGGTTGCTTGATAACTATACATCAAAAAGCCTTGAATTGCAAGCAAAATCAGCGTTTTTTACGATTTTTGTAAATTATGCCGATTTTTATGTCAACAAGTTTATGTCAACCACCGCAACCAATAATCCGTGACCGCTCTTTTTTAGGCAAATAGCGCCAATATGTTGGGTTTTTGACTTTATGCGTCCCCTATATCTTGTTTTTGCAAGAATTCTTGTATTTTGAGTATTAACAGTAAATAATATTTACCGTTTTGTGAAATTTGTACAATCCTACAAATTCCCTATTTCTGGATACGCAGTTTCCTCTGCTTTTTTGTGCGAAAACCACGAACTCCTATCAAGATTGCAACGGTTGCGCCAGCAACAATCATCAAGATTGTCCATAGCGCCCCCTTCACTCCCCCATCTAAGAGCAACAGGTTGCCAAGCAACAGAACGAGAAAATATCCGGCCGCTACTGCTGCCGCAACAACAAGTATTCTTCCATTTGCTGATAGCACAGCAGTAAGGCAACCGGCAATACTTGCAACAAGACTCATAAGCACCATCGCCATTTTCATGTTACTTTCATCCCAGGTGCCCTCCCCTGTCAGATATGCAACTACTCCCGCTCCGATCGCTGCAGTAATAAGTGAAACAAGGATACCGATGATGATTTGCCTTATCGGTAATGCTTCATTATTTGCGTCAAGTTTTTTCATAGACTCGCCCTCCTTTTAGTTCATCGTATTCAATTAAGCCAAAAAAAGAACAGGAGCGGCGTAATACCGCTCCTGTTTCAATGTTAATTATCAGCCTTCCATCTGCTTGACCATAGCATCAAGCAGCGCGTTTGCGGAGGACTCATCCTTTGCAACCGCTGTATAATAGAACTTAACCTTGGGCTCCGTTCCGGAAGGACGGACGATCACACTGCCACTTTCGCCAAGTACATACTCAAGCACATTGGACTTGGGAAGCGTGATTACCTTTTCCTCGCCGGTGAGGATGTTCTTATCCACACTGCTGCGATAATCACGGAAGGTGGTAACTTTTACTCCTCCGATGCTCTCGGGCAGCTGCTCACGCAGATCAGACATCATCTTAGCAGCCTTCTCCATTGCGTCTGCGCCGGTAAGCTCCAGGCTATGCACTCGGGCCATGTAGAGACCGTAAGTCTTGTAGAGGTCATTCAGTGCGTCCAGAATGGTCTTGCCTTCCAGCTTCAGCGCTGCGGCAATCTCACAAACCAGAACTGCTGCCACAACAGCGTCCTTATCGCGGGCATATGTACCCTTCAGATAGCCACAGCTCTCTTCGTAGCCGAACATATAACGGCTTTCAAGACCCATTTCTTCCAGCTTCAGGATCTCACCGCCGACATACTTAAAGCCGGTAAGAACCGTCTTCATTTCAACGCCATAGTGCTTTGCAATCTGATCTGCAAGCGGAGAGGAGACGATGCTGCGGACAACGATGGCACCCTCGGGGATATCGTTCTTTGCGCTGCGTGCTTTCAGAACATAGTCCATCATCAGGCAGCCCAGTTCGTTGCCGGAAAGCTTACGATAGCCACCCTCGCACGGAACAGCGATGGCGATACGGTCAGCATCCGGGTCAGTGCCCAGGATCACATCGCAAGGAACCGTGTCAGCGACCTTGTAGCTCTCTCTCAGCGCTGCATCGGTTTCGGGATTCGGATACTCGCAGGTCTTAAAATCGCCGTCAGGCTTCTCCTGGACCGCAACAACATTGATATTCACCCCAAGACGACCCAGTACCTCGCGGACAGGCTCATTGCCGGTACCGCAAAGAGGTGTATAAACAATGTTCAGACCGGACTTCTTGATCAGTTCAGGAGCAACCGCTTCTGCAAGAACCGCATCATAGTACTTCTCCCAGACATCCTGGGTAATATAAGAGATCATGCCCTCTTCCAAATACTCGGACAGACTCTTCTTTTCGGGAATAAAGTAAGGGATTGCCTGGATCTTCTCGGTCACAACAGCGGCAGGCTCATCAGTCATCTGACAACCGTCAGAACCGTAGCACTTAACACCGTTGTACTCACCGGAGTTATGACTTGCAGAGATCACGATACCACAGCCGCAGCAAAGCTCACGAACTGCAAAGGAAAGCATAGGAGTAGGAGCAAGGCGGTCATACAGATAAGCATGAATACCTGCCTCCGCAAAAGCAACTGCGCAGATCTCTGCGAACAGCTGAGAATTATGACGGGAATCATAACCGATGGCGGCCTTCTTCGGAAGATCCGTGGAAGAGAGCCATGCAGCCATGCCCTGGGCCGCTCTGCGGACAGTATATCGATTCAAGCGGTTGCTGCCAACACCCATAATGCCGCGCATACCGGCAGTACCAAACTGCAGATCACCGCCGAAACGGCTCTTCAGCTCCTCAGTATTATCTGCAATAGCCTTCAATTCGTTCTGTGTTTCTTCCGGAAGGTTCATGCTGCACCAATATTCGTAATTCTTAACAAAATCCATTTCAAAACCTCCAATATTTGCAAAAACGGCTCAAATATTAAATTTGAGCCGTTTTTTCTTTATACTTCTGTATCTTCCGCAGCAGCGCGTCTCTCCTGGGCCTCCACGAGAGCCTTAAACTTGGTGCGGGTATCGCGGACATCATCCAGAGAAATGGCAATCGCTTCCTCGGTGCGGCGCAGCGCGTCGTCCATGTAGTCGTTGCTTGCCTTACGCAGCTCTGCCATACGGGTCTGAGTGCTCAGAACCAGCTCCTGGCACTGACGCTTTGCTTCCTGATAGATAGCCTCTTCCTCAACAAGCTGTGCAGCCTTCTCCTGAGCCTGGCGGATGGTAGCCTCTGCCTCACGGCGAGCCTGACCGATCAGCTCATTTCTGGACTCAACGACAGTGCGAGCCTGCTTCAGCTCTGCAGGCAGCTGGGCAATGATCTCGTCCAGCATATCCAGCACCTTATCACGCTCGATGATGCACTTGTCTGCTGCCAAGGGCATTGCTCTTGCGTCCTGGACCATGTCGTACAACGCGGAAATGATATCTTCGATGTTCTGCTCGTTCATTATCTGTCTCCTCCTTGAGTTATATCAGCAATTCGCTGTCTGAATACGGGAATAATCGGTTCCGGCAGGAAATCGGACAAATCCACATCGTAGTTGCCCAGTTGCTTGACCGTGCTGGAACTGAGATACATATATTGATGCTCCGCTGTCAGGAACATTGTATCTAAGTTAGGGTTAATTTTATGATTGATCAGCGCCATTTGGAACTCATTTTCAAAATCCGAACCGGCGCGAAGACCTTTTACGATCACACAACTGCCCTTACGCCTTGCGTATTCCGCAAGAAGCTCTGTGGAAGAATCCACCTCTACATTTGGGATATCTCCAACAACACTGCGGATCATCTCCACACGCTCTTGCTGAGAGAACATGGGATTTTTAGCGCCGTTGACCATCACGCAGACGATCAGACGGTCAAATATATTTGCGGCGCGGCGGATAATGTTCAAATGTCCACTGGTAATCGGGTCAAAACTGCCCGGATAAATCGCGATCTTCATATCTTATCACTCTTTGCGAAATACGGCCAGCAATGTGGTGCCGTATTTGTAGTCCCGGGAGCGGGAATAACCGGGAAAATCCCAGTCAAGATCCTTTCCCAATGGTCTTTCGCATACTATTATACCACCAGATTGTAAAATGTCAATTTCTGTTATCATTTTTAGAGAATTTTCTAAAAAAACCTCCGCATAAGGGGGATCCAGAAGGATAATATTGAATTTTTCTTTGGTGGTACGCAGGTAGGAAAGATAATCGGACTGCACAACCGTGCCATCAGCATCCAGTTTTGTTCGTTTCAGGTTCTCACGGATCAGATTGCAGGCGCTGCGATCCTGGTCGACAAAGATTGCTTTTGTCGCGCCCCTGCTCAGTGCTTCAATGCCCAGCTGACCCGTTCCGCCAAAAAGATCCAGAACCCTTGCGCCGGGTAGATCAAACTGGATGATGCTGAACATTGCTTCCTTCACGCGGTCACCTGTGGGTCTTGTTGTCATACCGGCGGGAGTCTTCAGTGTCACTCCCCTGGCTTTTCCACTAATCACTCGCATATATTATTCGTCCTCATTTCGGTGAAAGTGTCTGTAAACATTCATTGCCGCATCTTTGGGAAGAACTCTCTCCAGTTCAGAAAGAGCCGCGCTCTCGATAGACGCGATGGACTTAAATGTCTTCAACAGTTCCTGTTTTCGCTTCGGACCGACACCTGCGATGCCGTCCAGCTTCGAGCGGTGCAGTCGTTTGCTTCTTAAGGTTTTATGATAGCTGATTGCAAAACGGTGGGTCTCTTCCTGGATGTTACCAACCAGAGAAAAAACTGCCTGCTTTGCATCAATGCGAATTTCTTTGCCGTCCGGCGTCACCAGCGCTCTTGTACGGTGACGGCCATCCTTAACCATACCGAATACCGGAACTGAAATAGAAAGCGTCTGCAAGACCTCCAAGGCCACGCATGCGTGGGTAACACCGCCGTCAATAAGCAGAAGATCCGGTAATGTTTCAAATCCAGGCTGTTCTTCAAGGAAATTATTAAATCTTCTCTCCAACACCTGACGCATAGAGCCGTAGTCGTCCTGTCCGTCCATCTCGTTGATTTTAAAGCGCTTATACGCGCTCTTGTGAGGGCGGCCTTTTTCAAACACAACCATGCTTGCTACGATATCCGTTCCGGAGATGTTGGATATGTCGAAAGACTCGATTCTGTTTGGCACCTCCATAGAAAGCATAGTGCCCAGCAGGTTCAGCGCAGAGAGTCTGTTCTCCTCTTTAGTAGTTACTCTATTGATCTCCTCTGTTGCATTGTTAAGAGCCATTTCAATGAGTCTTTTACCCTCTCCCCGTTCCGGAACACGGATGGTTATCTTCCGACCTGCTTTTTGGCAAAGCAGCTCCTGGAACAAATCCTTATCTTCCATATCAAAGGGAATGAGTATCTGTTTCGGCAAGAGCTCACGATCGTAATAATACTGCTTCACAAGATAACCCGCTGCAGTTTTTTCGTCCTCAAAGGTCGATAACAGTTCGTACTCCTTGTCGATCAGGTTACCATCCTTATAATGCAGGACAGTGAAGCAAGCCTTTGTGTCTGTCTGTGCATAACCGATCACATCCGTGTCGGAATAAGAACCGGCGGTAACCGTCTGTTTCATACCAAGGGCCTCAATAGCATTGAGCTGATCACGCAGCGCAGCAGCAAGTTCGAAATTCAGTTCATCGGAAGCCGCGAGCATTTGCTTTCTTATTTCCCGGGAAACATCCTTGTAATTTCCGGACAGGAGCTGCCGCGCAAGCTCCATCTTTTTCCGGTACTCATCGACAGTTTTATCGCCCTTACACCAACCCGCACACTGATTCATATGATAATTGAGGCAAGGTCTTCCCTTTCCGATATCACGGGGGAATTTCCTGTTGCAATCCGGAAGACGCAGCGCGTGGACGATGGCTTCCATCGCGCTCTTTGTGACGCCTCTGCTGCCAAAAGGACCGAAATACTCGGCAGAATCATCCTGCTTACCGCTAACCAGGCTGATTTTCGGGTATTTTTCGTGCATATCCAGCCGGAGAAACGGATATCCCTTATCGTCCTTAAGCAGGATATTGTACTTTGGCATATGCTGCTTGATCAACGAACACTCAAGCACCAAGGCCTCAAACTCCGAACCGGCAATAATGACCTCAAAATCACTTACCTTGCTGACCATCAGCCTGGTTTTTGGGGAATGGGATGCGGTATCCTGGAAATACTGGCTGACCCGATTCTTCAGTTTCTTTGCCTTGCCGACATAAATAACCGTATTCTGCGCGTCACGCATAAGGTATACGCCGGGAAGCAACGGCAGCGCCGCAGCCTTATTCTTAAGATAATCAAGTTCCATTACGGTATCTCCAAATAATACCGCCTCAACGCAGTTTGCATTGAGGCGGTAATCTGATCAATTAGCGAACGTCCTTGAGAAGCAGTGCCTCGAGGGCTTCCACAGCCGCTTGTGCGTCGGCGCCGGATGCGGAAACGGTAACTGCAGTGCCGGCAAGAATAGCCATAGACATAATGCCCAGCAGACTCTTGGCATTCATCTTGCGGTTACCAGCCTCCAGCCAAATGCTGCTTTCAAATTCATTGGCCTTCTGTACAAAGTAAGTAGCCTGTCTGTTATAAAGACCGGATTCACAGGTTACGATTACTTCCTTGCTATAAACACTCATAACTTACTCCTTCGTACTGCACATTTGTATTTTCAGGTGCAACTTAATATATGATAACAAATTTACTAAAAAAGTCAACCAATTTCCGTATAAATTGCGAATTTTCTGTTATTTGAACTCCGCAATCGTTACACCATCCTCGCCTTCACCATATACGCCAAGGCGGAAAGATTTGATAAACTTATTGCGCCGCAGGCTCTGTTGGACAGCAGAACGCAGTACGCCCGTGCCTTTACCGTGAATGATGCGAACGGAGGTTGCATTGCCACGCATCGCTTCATCCAGATATCTCTCGAGAACACCGATGGCCTCCACGCTATCCATACCCCGCAGATCCACTTCGGACGCAACCGCAGTCATTTTCATTTCACGACCGGAATGTGCGGGTCGACCCTGCTTCTGTTTATAGGGGTTATCCAGTTCCAGCAGGTAGATCTCGTCCTTTTTGGCGCTAAGCTTGAGGACACCTGCCTGGAGCTGATATGTGCCGTCCTTGTTGATCGCAATGACGCTTGCCTTCGTGCCAAGCTTCAGAAGTTCAACCGTATCGCCAACAAGAATATCTCTTGTAGCTTCGGGGCGTTTCTTTTCTGCTTGTCCGGCTCTCAGGCGGCTTTCCGCCTCGTTTAAGCTGCGGCGAATATCCGATTGCCTTTGATTAAGTCCTGCGGTATCAGCGCTATCCTGGAGCTGCTTTTTGATTGCCTTGATTTCATCGGATGCAGCATTTGCGGTTCTGCGCGCCTCCTCAATAATCTTCTGCGCTTCCAAACGCGCGGATTCCATAGCCTTTTCCTGCTGCAGTTTCAGCTGGGCGCTATACTCCTCGCTCTGCATCTTCATCTTCTCGGTTTCACGACGAAGTATCTCAGCCTCTTTCCGGGCAGCCTCCATCTGCTGGCGCTGCTGCTCCAGCTGCTGGATCACATCATCGAAATCACGGTCATTCTTACCAACGAGGTCCGCGGCTTCCTTAAGGATCTCTTCAGAAAGGCCAAGCTTTCTGGAAATGGCAAACGCATTGGACTTACCGGGAATACCGATAAGAAGTTTATAGGTGGGTCGAAGAGTTTCCACATCAAACTCGCAGGATGCATTCAGCACTCTGTCGGTACGCATCGCGTAAAGCTTTAATTCTGCGTAATGGGTGGTCGCAACCACTCGGCTGCCCATTTTTCTGCAGAACTCAATGAGTGCAATAGCAAGTGCCGCGCCCTCAGCAGGGTCAGTACCAGCTCCAAGCTCGTCAAACAGAACAAGAGATCTGCTGTCGCAGCGATCGATAAGCTCAACGATGGTCTTCATGTGACTGGAGAAGGTGGACAGGCTCTGTGCGATAGACTGCTCATCACCGATATCTGCAAGGATCGCGTCAAATGTGGAAATCACACTTCCGTCACCCACGGGAATGTGCAGACCGCACTCGGTCATCAGCGTGAGAAGACCAACGGTTTTTAAGGTTACGGTCTTACCGCCGGTATTGGGTCCAGTGATGATCATAACATCAAAATCAGAGCCAAGACGCAGGGAAACAGGCACGACCACCTTGGGATCGATGAGGGGGTGGCGGGCTTTGCGCAGCTCTACCCTACCCTGGTCATTCACTTCCGGTGCGCAAGCATTCATCTTGAACGCAAGGCGAGCCTTCGCAAAGACCACATCTAATTTCACAAGAATCCGGAAGTTATCCCGGATGTTCTCACCGTGGACAGATACCTCATTCGTAAGTGCCGCAAGGATCCGTTCGATCTCTTTCTGCTCCTTGATCTCCAATTCCCGAAGGGCATTGTTGGCATTGACTGCGGAAGCAGGCTCAACGAAATAGGTAGATCCGGTTGCAGACACATCGTGGATCATTCCGGGAATGTCATTTTTACATTCACTGCGCACCGGAACCACATATCTGCCCTGCCGGATCGTAATGATAGGCTCTTGCAGGTACTTGGAATATGTGGGCGAAGAGATGACTTTTTGCAGGCTTTCCTTGATCTTGGCGCTCTGCTGCCGCATATGGCGCCGGATATCCGCAAGCTCGCTGCTTGCTGCGTCAGCTACCTCTTCTTCGGATACGAAAGAGCGGGAGATGCGGTCTTCCAGGTATTTATTCGGCACAAGGCAATGGAACAGCTCATCCAAAACTGTTTCCTTATCGTCATCCTTCAGGTAGTTTTTTACCTCATTGGTCGCCCGCAGGACCTTAGCAATAGCAAGAAGCTCCTTCGGCTGCAAAACACCGCCCTGGTTTGCTCTGTCCACGGATGCCGTAATGTTGGTAACACCGGAAAACGCGGGGTATCCCTTTTGATTGCTCAGGTCAACCGCCGCCTGAGTCTCACTTAGCAGTGCCTGCACATCTTCAAGATCCGAGACAGGATACAACTGCAAGCAAGCGTCCTTCGCGTCACGGCTGCCTGCGCAGTCCGCAAGAAGCATCAGGACCTGCTGCAGTTCCAGTTTTCCAATTGATTTATTGTATAGTTCAGACATTATGTTCTCCTAAACTGTTAAGTAAATTCTGCGCAGAAAGAGATTTGTAAAAATCCAGCGCGCTGAATCCACGCTCCAACTGCGTCGAAAGATAGCTCTCGGTGATTGCAGATAGAAGCTCATAGTTTTCATCATTTAAGGTAAAAGAAAATAGTTTCTTAGGGTCACAATAACAAATATAGCGCATGGCATCCAGAACACCGGGGTTGATCGGCATACGAATTCCCGTTGCGCGGGTACCACCGCACCGGCTGCACTCAAGGTGACCCTCCGACAAGTGGAAAAGATCCGGCGTTAAACCGCCGCAGATCGCGCATCCCGACAGATCCGGAGCGTAGCCGGAAATGGTTGCAAGGCGCAGCTCGAAAACCGCCTTTACCTTCTCTTCGGGGGCATCGGTCTTGGATAGTGCGTGAAGACTATTTAGCATCAACGGCAGAAGTCCGGGTGTAGGCGTGTCCTCCTGTGAGATCACTTCCGTCACCTGGGAAAAGTACGTTGCAAGCGCCAGCTTACCAAGATCTTTTTGAATGCCCAAAAACAGCTCAATGGTCTGCGCTTCGTTGACGGTATATCTGCCATCCTTCTCAAAAAGCGTGAACTCACTGTACGCAAGAAGCTGACAAGGGGCGATCAATCGGCTGTTTTTCCGCCGGGCGCCTCTTGCCTTTACAGTCAGTTTTCCGTACTGCGCCGTCAGCAATGTAAGCAGCAGGTCGTGATCACTGTATGGAGTTGAGCGTATCACAAGTCCCTGAATCTTCAAGTACATTTTCCTTTTCCTGCTTTCTTGCCTGGTTATAGAGCAGGTACATTTCCGGTGCGCCCGTCTCTAAAAATATCTGCCAAAAATTCTGTGCGTTCATTCCCATCCCTCCACAAATAGGATGAGCGAAGCGCTACAGCTTTACCCATGGAAATTATTCTCTGTAACCGAAGTTGCGGACAAGGAAATCGCTGTCACGCCAGTTTTCCTTGACCTTCACCCATGTTGTCAAGTAGACTTTTGTGCCCATAAAGCGCTCGCAATCCGCTCTTGCCATTGTGGAGATCTTTTTCAGCATATCGCCGCGCTTACCGATAATAATGCCCTTGTGGCTTGCCTTCTCGCAGAAAATCGTCGCATCGATATCGATAATGCCATTGTCACGCTCAGAAAATTTGGTGATCTCCACCGCAGTGCCGTGGGGCACTTCACGATCCAAGCTCCAAAGGAGCTTTTCACGGATGATCTCTGCCATGACCTGGCGTTCCGGCTGATCGGTGGTTATATCCTCCGGGAACAGGAAGGGACTTTCTACCGCATACCGGCTGCAGACCTCCAAAAGCTCTTCCAGGCCATCGCCGGTCTTTGCGGAGATAGGAATGATCGCTACAAATTCAGCACGGCTGCTATACGCGGCAATTACCTCAAGAAGTGTATCCTTTTCCACGGTATCAATTTTGTTGATCGCCAGCATAATGGGACATTTCTTGCTCTTAAGCTGCTCCAAAAGCGCCTCTTCCTGGGCGCCAACAGACGCAATTGGCTCCACCATCAGAATGGTAAGATCCACGTCAGCAATGGATTCCTTCGTAACATTTACCATGTAGTCGCCAAGCTTTGTTCTGGGTCTGTGGAAACCGGGAGTGTCCACGAACACATACTGGACATCCTCTTTTGTCACAATGCCGCAGATACGGTTGCGGGTGGTCTGAGGCTTATTGGAAACGATGGCGATCTTCTCGCCAACCAAGGCGTTCGTCAGAGTGGATTTGCCCACATTGGGACGACCCGCAATGGTGATCATCGCAGTTTTTGTAGACATATTATATCTCCTTATGTCAGTCTCTTGTCATATTTGGGATCGTAGACGCAATTGCTTCTTCTCTTGCGCGCATTTGCCTTTTCTGTTCGCCCTCATCAAGGTGGTCATAGCCAAGCAAATGGAGCATGGAATGAATTGTTAAGTACCCTACTTCCCTGCGGACGCTGTGTCCGAACTCCTTTGCCTGGGCGATTGCCCGCTCCAGGGAGATTGCCATATCTCCAAGGGGGCAAAGACCTGTATCCGGGTCTATATATTCCTCCCAATCCTCAGGCGGGTTTCCAGCCTCAAGGGAGAACATGGGAAAGCTAAGCACATCTGTTGGCTTGTCTATATTTCTGCTGGCGCTGTTGATTGCCTGGATTCCACTATCGTTTGTAATCAGAACATTGATCTCACAGGGAACGGAAATTCCTTCCTCAGCCAGCACAGCATGAATACACTTGCTGATTATTGCAGAGAGAAGTGCCTGGCGCAGCGTCAGCACGCAAAATTGCATATTGATCTTTGTCTTCATATTATTTCTTCCTCTGACTTTTTCCTACAGGCTGCTTATGATTTTTTGCCTGCACTGCCTTTTTATCTGCCTTTTCATAAGCGTTGATGATCTCCTGCACCAATGCATGGCGGACAACATCAGCGGAGGTAAGCTTACAGATGGCAATGTCTTTCACGCCCTCAAGAACACGAATCGCGTCCTTAAGTCCGGAGGATTTATCCGCAGGCAGGTCGATCTGGGTTACGTCGCCGGTAATAACGATCTTTGAGCCAAAGCCAAGGCGGGTCAGGAACATTTTCATCTGCTC
>JAZSAB010000146.1:0-5946 GCA_045601675.1 Faecousia sp. | reverse complement strand
GTGTGCAGAGCTTCGAACATGGTGACAGCGTAGCCCTTCTTGGCCAGCTCAGCAGCAGCGGTCATGCCGGCAGGGCCGGAACCGACAACGGCGACCTTGATGCCGTTGGACTCCACCTTCTCGGGCATGGCGTTGATGTTCTCACGGTACCAGTCAGCGCAGAAACGCTCCAGACGGCCGATGGCAACGGGCTCACCCTTGATGCCGCGGACGCAGCGTGCTTCACACTGGCTCTCCTGGGGGCAGACACGGCCGGACAGAGCGGGCAGTGCGTTGGTGGAGGTGATGATTTCGTAAGCAGCCTTGAAATCGCCTTCCTGAACCTTGGCGATGAACTCAGGAATGCGGATGTTGACAGGGCAGCCGCCGACGCACTTGGGGTTCTTGCACTTCAGGCAGCGGTTTGCTCCCTCGATGGCCTGCTCAGCGGTATAGCCCAGGGAGACTTCCTTAAAGTTGCGGGCACGGACCTTGGGATCCTGCTCGGGCATGGGGGTCTTAACAAGCGTCATATTAGCCATCTCCACGTCCTCCTTACTTAATGAGTTCCTTGCCCATCTTCTCGATGCGGCAAGCGTGGTGTTCTTTTACATCCGCCTCGCGGGTGCGGTAGGTGGAGTTTCTGCTCATCAGCTCGTTGAAGTCCACCTTGTGACCGTCGAACTCGGGACCGTCCACGCAGGCAAACTTGACTTCGCCGCCCACGGTAACGCGGCAGCCGCCGCACATGCCGGTGCCGTCGACCATAATGGGGTTCAGGGAAACGCTGGTATGTACACCGAAGGGCTCGGTGGTCTTGCAGACGAACTTCATCATAGGGATGGGTCCGATGGCGAGAACTTCGTCGTACTCACGGCCGCTCTCCAACAGCTGCTGCAGCTTTGCGGTAACAAAGCCCTGCTCGCCGTAAGAGCCGTCGTCGGTCATCAGGTACATGTTGTCTGCAGCTGCACGGAACTCGTCCTCCAGAATGACGATGTCCTTGTTGCGGAAGCCGACGATAACATCAACTTCTGCGCCGGCTTCCTTGAAAGCAACGGCAGAGGGCAGTGCGATGGCGCAGCCGACGCCGCCGCCGACCACACAGACGCGCTTCTTGCCTTCCACGGGGGTGGGCTTGCCCAGGGGACCTACGAAGTCGCGGATGTAGTCGCCTTCGTTCAGGGTGCCCAGAGCAATGGTAGCAAAGCCGACCTTCTGGAAGATGATGGTGACGGTGCCCTTCTCCCGGTCGTAGCCTGCGATGGTCAGAGGCACGCGCTCAGCCTGCTCATCGATGCGGAAGATGATGAACTGACCGGCCTTTGCCTTCTTGGCGATGAAGGGTGCTTCGATCTCCATCAGGGTAACGGCGGAGTTCAGCTCCTTTTTGGTAACAATCTTAAACATAAGAAACCTTCTTTCTTATAATAAATTACTTCGTTTCAGCTTTTTCCTTTTTTGCCTTGGTGGTCTTTGCTGCCTTCTTCTCCTTGTCCTTCAGCAGGTCGCGGATCTCGGTAAGGAGCACTTCCTCGGCAGAGGGAGCGGGGGGAGCAGGCTCTTCTGCGGGAGCGGTCTCTTCCTTCTTCTTGCCCAGCTCAGAGAGCTTGTTGAGTCCCTTAACCAGCAGGAACACAACGAAGGCTAAGATGAAGAAGTTGATGACGGCGGACAGGAAGTTACCCCAGTTGAGGTAATTTTGCACCAGAACACGGGTCTCTGCGCCGGTGGCATCCACGATGGTCTCGTAGGTGGGGGGGACCCAAGGCATACGAGGCAGGGCGATGCGCAGCTGGGAGAAGTCGATGCCGCCCATAAACACGGAAACGATGGGCATAATGATGTCGTCGGTCAGGCTCTTGGTAATGGTGGAGAACGCAGCACCGATAATGGTACCAACAGCCAGAGCCATAGCGTTGCCCTTAATGGCAAATGCCTTGAACTCTTCCCACCACGCGGGCGTTTTCCATTCTTTCATATACTTGATTCCTTTCCTGTTTTGGTTTGCATAATATCCCTATCGGAAATTACTTCTTTTCAATGATCTCCAGACCGCCCAGGTACTTACGCAGGCACTCGGGAACCACGATAGAGCCGTCGGCTCTCTGGTTCTGCTCTACGAGGGCGGGGAAGATACGGGAGGTCGCCAGACCGGAGCCGTTGAGGGTGTGCAGGAACTCGGGCTTGCCGGTTGCCTCACGGCGGAAACGGATGTTGCCGCGGCGGGCCTGGTAGTCTCTTGCGTTTGAGACGGAGGAACCCTCCTTGTAGCCGTCCATGGAGGGGATCAGGATCTCGATGTCATAGGTCCGGGCCATGGATGCGGAGCAGTCGCCTGCGGCCAGCTTAACGGTACGGAAGTGGAAGCCAAGACCCTCCACCAGCTTTTCTGCCTTGGTGACCAGCTCGTCGAATGCGGCGTCGCTGTCCTCAGGCTTGCAGAACTGGAACATCTCCACCTTGTTGAACTGGTGACCGCGGACCATACCACGCTCGTCGGCACGGTGAGAGCCGGCTTCACGGCGGAAGCAGGGGGTGTAGGCAAAGAACTTCTTGGGCAGATCGCTCTCGGAGAGGATCTCGTCGCGGTAGACAGATGCCAGAGCTGCCTCAGCGGTGGGCAGCATATAGTGGACGCGGTCGTCGGTGGGGTTTGCGATCTTGTAGACCTCATCGGCGAACTTGGGGAACTGACCTGCGGTCTCACCGCACATGTACTCAAGCATGTGGGGAGGCAGGATGAAATCGTAGCCGTCGGCGGTGTGGGTGTCGATGAAGTAGTTCAGCAGCGCCCACTCCAGGCGTGCGCCCATGCCGGTGTACATCCAGTTGCCTGCGCCGGCAAGCTTAACGCCACGCTCGTAGTCAATGAGGCCCAGGTCGGTGCAAAGGTCCACATGGTGCTTGGGCTCGAAGTCGAATTCCGGCTTCTTGCCGACATAGCGCAGAGGCTCGTTGTTCTCCTTGCCGCCGGGGAGCAGATCCTCGTCGGGCAGGTTGGGAAGGGAGAGCATCGCGGTCTTAAACTCAACGCTCAGGTCCTTCAGCTTTGCGGCATCGTCAGCAATCGCTGCATCCAGGCGGATGGACTCCTGCTTGTTTGCCTCAATCTGAGCGTCCAGTTCTGCAGTATCCTTGCCCTGCTTTTCCGCGCCCTTCTTCTGACCGAAGAGCTTGCCGTTTTCCTTGGCAAGCTTATTCTTCTGTGCGGTCTGGGTCTCGGTGGAGGTCTTCAGCGCACGAATCTCCACATCCAGCTCCAGGATCTTGTCCACGATGGCATCGCAGTCCACTTCCTTGGCCTTTAAGCCTGCCTTGACCGCATCGGGATTTTCCTTGATTCTCTTAATATCCAGCATTGTAGATTCTCCTTACAAATTAAACATCGATGATATTGTCCGGCTTCTCCGGCAGGATCAGCGCGCAGATGATGTACAGCAGCAGACCGCTGCCGCCGCACAGGGACAGCAGTGCCCAAATGATACGGACGATGGAAGAATCCAGTCCCAAAAACTCACCCAGACCGCCGCAAACGCCGCAGATCTTCTTGTCGGTAGTGCTCTTGTAAAGCTTCTTGTCTGTCATGGTCATTCCCTCATTTCTTTAATCCCATCAGCAGATCCAGCAGGGTCTGCAGATCCTCTTCGCCGTAAAATTCCAATTCAAATCTGCCTTTGCGCTTGCCGTTTACGATCTTAACGCCGCGGCTCAAGTGCTTGGACAGAGATTTTTCACATTCTTCCAGGTAGTTGACCGCCAGGGTCACCGGCTTTGCCGGCTGGGGCGGACGGTTCATATTCTTGCAGAGCATTTCTGCCTGGCGCACGGAAAGACCCAGCGCCGTAATTTTCTGGGCAGCCTCTTTCTGCTGTTTTTCGCTCTTCAGCGACAGCACCGCCCGGGCGTGACCGGCGGAAAGGGCGCCGGAGCGCACCTGCTCCAGCACATCGGGACAAAGTCCCAACAGTCGCAGAGCGTTTGCCACCGCGGGACGGGATTTTCCCACCCGGCCTGCAGCCTCTTCCTGGGTCATACCGTAGTTATCCATCAGGGCGCGGTAACCTAAGGCTTCTTCCACGGGGTTTAAGTCCTGGCGCTGCAAATTCTCAATGAGTGCCAGTTCCATGGTCTTTTTGTCGTCCGCCTCAATGACCACCACGGGAACCTCCGTCAGCTCCGCGATCCTGGCAGCGCGCCAGCGGCGCTCACCGGCAACGATCTGATAGTAGCCGTTGGGCATTTCCCGTACCGTCAGGGGCTGGACGATGCCATGCTCCCGGATGGAGTCAGCCAGGGCTTCCAGAGGTTCTTCCTCAAAATCCTGGCGGGGCTGGGTGGGGTTGGGCTCAATTTTATAGATCGGCAGCAATTTGTAGGGACTTTTCTGGGTGGGTTCCATAGAAATGTCGCCCATCAGCGCCCCCAAGCCTCTGCCGAGACCTTTGGGATTTGCCATCATTTCACCTCTTACAATCTTCTCACGATCTCATCTGCCATTGCCGTATAGGCAGCAGCGCCCCGGCTGTGCTTGTCGTACACCGTTACGGGCAGACCGTGGCTGGGAGCCTCTGCCAGGCGCACATTCCGGGGAACGGCGGTGGCAAAGACCTTGCCGGGGAAGTGGCGGCGCACCTCCTGGGCAACCTGGGTGGAGAAATTGGTGCGTCCGTCGAACATGGTCAGCGCCACGCCGAAGATCTCCAGGGCAGGGTTGATTCGCTGTTTTACAAGGCGCAGCGTGGTCATCAGGTCCGTAAGACCCTCCAGGGCGTAATACTCGCACTGCACCGGCACCAAAATGCCGTCTGCCGCCGCAAGACCGTTCAGGGTCAGCAGCTCCAGGGAGGGGGGACAGTCGATGAAGATCACATCGTAGTTATCTTTAATTTCCTTTAATGCCGCGCCCAGGCGGTGATTGGGGTTAGGGACGGTGATCAGCTCCACACCGGCGCCTGCCAGGTCTGCCGTTGCGGGAAGCACATCTCCGTAGGGTGTTTTCGCGATCACCTCGCTGGCGGGCACATCGTTTACCACCACATCGTAGACGCTGCGGCGGAGCTTACGCTTGTCCAGTCCCAAGCCGGAGGTGGCATTTGCCTGGGGATCAAAGTCGCACAGAAGCACCCGTTTTCCCAGAGCTGTCAGTGCCGCGGTGAGGTTCACCGCTGTGGTGGTCTTTCCTACGCCGCCCTTCTGATTGACCACGGCGATTACTTTTGCCATATCGTTTCCTTTCCGGGTGTTTCACGTGAAACACCGACCGCCATAATGTTTCACGTGAAACATCACTGGCTTTCCTGGGTGGTGTAGTTCTTTCCCAACTGATCTTCCCGCTCCTGCGCGATCTGCATCTGGGCGATCCTGCCCGCTAAAATACAGATCACCACGAAAAGCACGGCAATCACAAGAGAAAGTCCGCGGATGGTCTTTTTCTGCCTGCCGATCCGCTCCTCCGGGGAGATCTTCCGCCGCTTGGCGGGCTTCTTCGGCAGCTCCTGCTCCTCACGGCGGGGAAGCTGCAGGGAGGTGGTGGGCTTTACCGGGTACTTTTCCATGACCGCAAGGCAGTCCTGGCAGAACACATTGTCCCCGGAAATCTCACGTCCGCACTTCAAGCAGTTCATAAGACCATACCTCCTCATCTTATAACCCATATTCTACAACATTTTTTCCGGTTCGTAAAGGGGAAATTTTGCTGCAAGGCAACAAAAAGCGCCCCGCTGTGGCTGCAGCGGGGCGAATCTTTGTAAATTACTGGTTTTCCATGTCCTTCAGTGCGTCCTTGCGGCTGAAGTTTGCGCGACCCTTCTCGTCGAAGCCCATGAACTTGACCCAAGTCATATCGCCCAGGTTCAGCACATCCTCGACCTTCTCAACGCGGCGGTTCTCCAGCTTGGAGATGTGGACCATGCCGTCGTGACCGGGAGCGATCTCAACGAAAGCGCCGATGGGCAGGATGCGGAC
>JAZSAB010000145.1:0-4984 GCA_045601675.1 Faecousia sp. | reverse complement strand
CATCACCGTTTCCAGCTTCGCTCCTGTCCGCCGTGAGGTGGCAAGACTGGCTGTGCAGAAGCTGATCGCTGACGGTCGTATCCACCCCACCCGTATCGAAGATATGGTGGAAAAGAGCCGCAAGGAAGTGGACCGCACCATCCGTGAGGAGGGCGAGCGGGCTTGCTACGAAACCGGCGTGCACAATCTTAACCCCGATCTGGTTAAGATCGTGGGCCGGCAGAAGTACCGTACTTCCTACGGTCAGAACGTGCTGAATCACTGCATGGAAGTTGCCCATATCGCAGGCCTGATGGCTTCCGAGCTGGGTATGGATGTTGCCCTCGCAAAGCGCGCAGGTCTGCTGCATGACCTGGGTAAGTCCATCGACCATGAGGTGGAAGGCAGCCACGTTCAGCTGGGTGCTGATCTTGCCCGGAAGTACAAGGAAAATCCCGTCGTGGTCAATGCCATCGAGGCGCACCACGGTGATGTGGAGCCTAAGACCGTCATCGCGGTTCTTGTTCAGGCTGCCGATGCCGTTTCCGCTGCCCGTCCCGGCGCCCGCCGTGAGAATGTGGAGAACTATATCCGCCGCCTGCAGAAGCTGGAAGAGCTCACCGGCTCTTACCCCGGCGTTGAGAAGGCATTTGCCATCCAGGCAGGTCGCGAGGTCCGCATTATGGTCAAGCCCGAGGAGGTTTCCGAGGACAATATGATCATCCTGGCAAGAGATGTCGCCAAGAAGATCGAAGCCGAGCTGGAATACCCCGGTCAGATCAAGGTCAATGTGATCCGCGAGACTAAGGCCGTCGAGTACGCAAAATAAAAATCACCCCGGTAGCTACTTGCTACGAGGGATTTTTATGGTATAATGGATGCATACACAGAAATAAGGAGGCTATTCTTATGATCAAGAACAGAAAAGTTGGACATATCGGCTTTGGTGTCAACGACATCGAAACCACCGCCAAGTGGTATGTGGATGTGCTGGGCTTTAAGGTCATCGGCGAGTTCATGAGCCCCGATAACGAGCCCATCAAGTTCCTGCAAAGCGGCGACCTGATCTACGAAATTTGGCAGCCCGCTCCCGGTCAAACGGTGGATTGCCCGGGTAAGATCGACCATCTTTGCTTCGAATCCACCGACATCGAGGCAGACTACGCCTACTGCAAGGCCCAGGGCTACACCTTTGAGGCAGAAGGCATCCAGGAGCTGCCCGTTTGGGAAAACGGCGTCCGCTTCTTTAAAATTATGAGCCCCTCTGGCGAACCCGTAGAATTCTGCCAGATCCTGTAAAAACAAGATAGAAAGCCTGCACAGATCCTAACAAAATCTGTGCAGGCTTTTATATGCAGAGGTGGCGGTAGGCTGAGGCTCCCTTGTGTAAAGGGAGCTGGCAGCGAAGCTGACTGAGGGATTGTTTTGTGGTAACATTATAGCTACTTCCGCTCTCTTTATTTTAAGTTTAACTCCATCCTGCAACGAGCAACCGTTTTGCCGTTAGCCATTTCTTCCACAAATGTTTCGGTAACTTCAAATCCACATTTGCTATAACAAGCTCTCGCTTTGAAGTTCTCTTGGTCAGTATAAAGAGCTACTTTCAAATAACTCCTTTGCCGCAGCATTTCAACAATCTGACTGATAGCATAATATCCAATTCCTTTGTTGTGATAGTTGGGCAATATGGCGGCCAGTTTTAGATAAGCGACCTTGTCGGCTGATTCCAGGCTGTTTATGCCAAGCCACCCAATGGGAGTTTCACCATCACAAATCATGTAGTCCTCCTCATCGTTGTCACTGCTCCACTCCTTAATGGCGTCTACCCAATCCTGCAACTGTGTTGGCAATTCATTTAGCGCATTTAGGACGACATCCGTATTCATAATGAAAGTCAGAAATTGTGCATCGGCATTGGATACGGCACGAAGTTTTATATTATTCATCAACGAACCCTTTCTGTTTGAGTTTTTAGACCTGTTCATTGATATATTATCATTGAAAAGATCTTTTTGCAACGACAATCCCTCAGTCAAAAATCAAAGATTTTTGACAGCTCCCTTTACACAAGGGAGCCTTTGTTGCCGTAATAAACAGAAGCCGACCTATGAACTAACATAGGTCGGCTTTTTTATATATTGAGGAGGATCAGCGCTACCAGGATGGCAGCTATGGCGATCCATTGACGCTTGCCGAGCTTTTCCTGAAAGGCAAGCACGCCCGTTATGGTCACAAGCAGGATCGTGCCCACGCTGAAGGTGGGGTAGGCGACTACTGCGGGAATATGGCTGAGGGACGCAAGCAGGAATTTCGAGGAGAAGAAATTGGGGATACCGATCAGCAGACCCCAAAGGATGTCCGCTGCTTTGGGTTGCTCTCTTTTGGCAAGCACCAATGTTAGACACAGTAAAAAAGCAGATGCAAAGGTATAGAAAAGGAATTGCTGGGAAAGGGAAGGGGCGCCCAAAGTGTCGAAAACCTTACTCATGGCATTGGCGCCGCCGCCCAGTATCAGCAGGGCGATCAGCGGCAGCAGAGAGGTTTTTTCGGCACTTCCTCTTTCAAAGTGCATCAGCACGATGGCGGCAACTGCAATCAGAAAGCCGACGATGTGGACGGCGGTGGGCTCTTCCCGGAACACGATAACGGAAAGCAGAAACGGCACCAAAAGTCCCAGCTTCATAAATGTGGAGGAGAGCACCACGCCGCTCTTTCCGGTGTTGTACTGCAGTAAAATAAAGCTGGAAAGATACAGTGCGCCGTTAAACATACCCATGCCCAGGGTCCTTCCGAACCCGTCAGCGGCTATGGGAAAAACCCGGAACCCGGAAAATGCCGCGGCAAGGGTCATACACATGAAATAATTGGCGCACAGCATACTGAGCTTTGCGGAGACACGGTTTGTGCTCAGCCGCATAATAATGGAGATCAGCGCGCTGCCTAAGGTTGCAAGGAGCAAAAAGATCATAAAATTCCTCCGGTTTCTTTCTTTTTCTTATCATACCACAAGACCTGTAAATTACAATGGTTTCCTCTTTCCAAACGGGAAAAAATGTGCTATACTTTTGTTAAGAATTTTAAGGAGGAACGGCTATGATCTCCGGACTTCAAAAAATGACATTGGTGGACTTCCCCGGAAAGGTTGCCTGCACCGTGTTCTTAGGCGGCTGCAATTACCGCTGCCCCTTCTGCCATAATAGCGAGCTTTTCCTGGGCAAACCGGAAATTATTATGAGCGATGATGACCTGATCCGCTTCTTAGACGGACGCCAGGGACTTTTGGACGGCGTCTGCGTCAGCGGCGGCGAGCCGACGCTCCATAAGAATCTGCCGGAGCTGCTCCGCCGTATTAAGGAGCTTGGTTATGCCGTAAAGCTGGATACCAACGGCACCCGCCCGGAGATGGTAGAGCAGCTGATCCGGGAAAAGCTTGTGGACTATATCGCTATGGACATCAAGAACAGTCCCTCCCGGTATGCCCAGACCGTGGGCTTGGAAACGACCGACCTTGCGCCGCTTGAGAAAACTTTGCGGCTTTTGATGGAAGGGAAGGTCGCCTACGAGCTGCGTACCACCCTGGTCAGCCAGCTCCACGATGAAACCTCCATTCGGGAGATGGGAATGTGGCTTTCCTCTCTCGTTCCCGGCAAGAAACCCCACAAGCTTTACCTCCAAAGCTTCGTGGATCGGGATACTGTTGTGTTCGCGGGACTCTCCGCTCCGGAGGAAAAAGATGTTGATATCTATAAGGAAATCCTCTCTGACTATGTAGAGGAGGCAATTGTTCGCAAGGGGTGAAACCACAATATGTTGTGTTTAAATAAAAAATTTAAAACAATATATTGACAATTGGGGAACGATGATATATAATACGGGTACTGTCGCCAATACGGGCACAGTGCCCGTTTTTTCATTTACACATAGGAGGTAGAAAGATATGTATCAGGTTCTGAAAAGAGACGGTACTACCGTTGAATTCGAAATTTCCAAGATCAGTGGCGCAATGCTCAAGGCTTTCGAGGCTGTGGGCAGACAGTATCACCCCAGCGTCATCAACATGCTGGCCCTGCAGGTCAGCGCCGACTTTGAGTTTAAGATCAAAGACGGTCTCATTTCCGTGGAAGACATCCAGGACAGCGTGGAAAAGGTTCTCTCCGAGACCGGCTACGCTGACGTGGCCAAGGCTTACATCCTGTACCGTAAGCACCGTGAGAAGGTCCGTAATGTTGGCTCCGCTCTGCTCAACTACAAGGACCTGGTAGATAACTACCTGAAGATCAACGACTGGCGCGTGAAGGAAAACTCCACCGTTACCTACTCCGTCGGTGGTCTGATCCTCTCTAACTCCGGCGCTATCACCGCCAACTACTGGCTCTCCGAGATCTACGACACCGAGATCGCAGAAGCACACCGCACCGCGGCTCTGCACCTGCACGACCTTTCCATGCTCACCGGCTACTGCGCAGGCTGGAGCCTGAAGCAGCTGATCCAGGAGGGCCTGGGCGGCGTTCCCGGTAAGATCACCTCTGCCCCCGCAAGCCACCTGTCTACCCTGTGTAACCAGATGGTCAACTTCCTGGGCATCATGCAGAACGAGTGGGCACGCGCCCAGGCGTTCTCCTCCTTTGACACCTACCTTGCTCCCTTTGTTAAGGTTGATAATTTGTCCCAGAAGGAAGTCAAGCAGTGCATCCAGTCCTTCGTTTACGGTGTCAACACCCCCTCCCGTTGGGGCACTCAGGCACCCTTCTCTAACATCACTTTGGACTGGGTCGTGCCCAACGACCTGAAGGATCTGCCTGCTATCGTTGGCGGCAAGGAGATGGACTTCACCTACGGCGATTGTAAGAAGGAAATGGACATGGTCAACAAGGCCTTCATCGAGATCATGATCGAGGGCGACGCCAACGGCCGTGGCTTCCAGTACCCCATCCCCACCTACTCCATCACCCGCGACTTCGACTGGAGCGAGACCGAGAACAACAAGCTCCTGTTCGAGATGACC
>JAZSAB010000144.1:0-2854 GCA_045601675.1 Faecousia sp. | reverse complement strand
CGACATGGCTACGATCCGCCTTCCCGTGTTTCTCTGGCACAGACCCTGCCCGGCAAGCTGCCCCAGCGCAAGCTGGCTCAGACCGCCGCTGCAGGTTATTCCTCCTACGGCAACCAGATCGGTCTTGCCACCGGTCTGGTCAGCGAGATCTACCACCCCGGCTACGTCGCCAAACACATGGAAGTGGGCGCTGTGGCCGGCGCCGCTCCCGCCGCCAACGTGGTGCGCGAGCCCCCCGCTCCCGGTGACGTGGTCATCCTGCTGGGCGGCCGTACCGGCCGTGACGGCATCGGCGGCGCTACCGGCTCCACCAAGAGCCACAACGCCAAGTCCCTGACCACCATGGCATCCGAGGTCCAGAAGGGCAACGCCCCCGAGGAGCGGAAGATCCAGCGTCTGTTCCGGGACGCCAATGTGACCCGCCTGATCAAGCGTTGTAACGATTTTGGCGCTGGCGGCGTTTCCGTTGCTATCGGCGAGCTGGCTGATGGTCTGCGTATTGACCTGGACGCCGTTCGTAAGAAGTACGAGGGCCTGGACGGAACGGAAATTGCCATTTCCGAGTCTCAGGAGCGTATGGCTGTCGTGGTTGCTCCCGAGGATGTAGACGCGTTTATTGCTGCTGCTGAGAAGGAAAACCTGGAAGCCTACCGGGTGGCTGTTGTCACCGAGGAAGCACGTATGGTGATGTCCTGGAAGGGCGCAGAGATTGCGAATCTGAGCCGTGAATTCCTCAACACCAACGGAGCAGTTAAGCACGTTGCTGTGGAGGTTAACGACCGCGGCACAGTATGCTGCTGCGAAAAGCGCGACCTGCGCTCCATCGCTTCCGATCTTAAATATGCCTCCCAGAGAGGTCTTGTGGAGCGTTTCGACTCCACCATCGGCGCAGGCTCTGTGCTGATGCCCTTCGGTGGCAAGAACCAGGCAACGCCCACCCAGGCCATGGCAGCCAAGCTGCCGGTGCTGCCCGGTCAGTTTACTGACCAGGCCAGCGTCTTTGCCTGGGGCTGTGACCCTGATCTGCTCTCTGCTGATCCTTACATTGGCGCACAGGCAAGCATCATCTCCTCTATGGCGAAGATCGTTGCTGCCGGCGCGGACTATAAAAAGGCATATCTGACTCTCCAGGAGTTCTTTGAAAAGCTGCGTACCGAGCCTCTGCGTTGGGGCAAACCTTTCCAGGCGCGCCTTGGCGCTCTGGATGCCCAGCTGGGACTCAATGCTGCCGCTATCGGCGGTAAGGACTCTATGTCCGGTACGTTCCTGGATAAGGATGTTCCGCCCACTGTGATTTCCTTTGCCATCGCTCCTTTGAAAGCGGACGAAGTGATCTCCAATGAATTTAAGGAAGCCGGTCACCCCGTATATCTGTTTGGCGCTGCCCATCTTTCCGACTATGACGGCTGGAAAGAGACTTGGGAGAAGTTCCACGAGCTGTGCCTTGCCGGTAAGGTGAAGGCTACCTGGGCAGTGGATGCTGGCGGTATCGCCGAGGCTGTGATGAAGATGTCCTTCGGTAACGATATCGGCTTCAAGTCCGAAGCGGATATTACTCGCTGTGGTCCTGCCTACGGTATGATCATTGCGGAGCTTACCGAAGATTGCGATTTTGGTACGCTCATCGGTCACACCACCGCAGAGCCTGCCATTACCTATGGCGGCGAGACTGTTGCTATTTCCGAACTGTACGAACTGAACACCGCTGTTTTGGAGAAAGTCTATCCCACCAAGACAAAGGAAACCGACCGCAAGATCGAGGCATTCTCCACAGAGGGCGTATGTTCTGCTGCGCCTGCAATTAAGGTTGCAAAACCCAAGGTGCTGATCCCCGTATTCCCCGGCACCAACTGTGAATACGACTCCGCCAAAGCAGTTATGGCAGCCGGCGGCGAGGCAGAGATCGTTGTGATCCGCAACCTTACCGCAGAGGATGTTGCAAGAAGTGTGGAGACCGTAGCAGCCAAGATCGCGGACTCCCAGATGATCTTTGTTCCCGGCGGTTTCTCCGGCGGTGACGAGCCTGACGGCTCCGCAAAGTTCATTACCGCATTCTTCCGCAACCCCGCAATCAAGGAGCAGGTTACAAAGCTGCTGGATGACCGTGACGGTCTGATGTGCGGTATCTGTAACGGCTTCCAGGCGCTGATTAAGCTGGGTCTTGTGCCTTACGGTAAGATCATCGATACCGATGATACCTGCCCCACCTTGACCTTCAACACCATCGCCCGCCACCAGTCCCGGATCGTTCGTACCCGGATCGCGTCTAATAAGTCTCCCTGGCTGAGCCTTATGAATGTGGGCGACATCGTAAATGTTCCTATTTCCCACGGCGAGGGTCGCTTCTTCGCTTCCGAAGAGCTGGCGCTGCAGTTGGCGGCAAACGGTCAGATCGCAACCCAGTATGTGGACCTCAATGGCGAGCCTACCATGGACGCAGCCTTTAACCCCAACGGTTCTCTGTTCGCCATCGAGGGTATTACCTCTCCCGACGGCAGAGTCTTTGGTAAGATGGGTCATAGCGAGCGTATTGGCGCTGGCCTGTATAAGAATGTCCCCGGTAACTACGATATCCGTATGTTCGAGGCGGCTGTGAAGTACTTTAAGTAATCATAAGGAAAAAGCCTGAGGCGTTTTGCCTCAGGCTTTTCTTGTGCTGTCTGCGAACGAATGACTTTTCTCACAACCTGATGAAAATCCTCGTGCAGGGTGTTTTCTATTCGACTTTTTTAAGGTTATTCATTGACAATGCAAGGGGTTTTCTGTATAATATTTAGCGGAAATGTTTTCCGTAGTAGATTAACAAAGGCGCAATCTTTGCCTTTGAAAAGAAAGGAATTTTTGCCATGATTTA
>JAZSAB010000143.1:0-3743 GCA_045601675.1 Faecousia sp. | reverse complement strand
CCTGGGCGGTCAGACCGCCATCAACCTGGCGCAGCCCCTGTTTGACCGTGGCGTCAAGATCATCGGCACCGACTGCCAGGCAATCGACAGAGCCGAAAACCGTGACGCATTCGAAAAGCTCCTCAGCGAGCTGAACATTCCCCAGCCCACCGGCAAGGCAGTCACCAAGATCGAGGACGGCATCGCCGCAGCTGCGCGGATCGGCTATCCTGTACTGGTCCGTCCCTCCTTCGTGCTGGGCGGCAGAGCAATGCAGATCGTTGCTAACGAAGACCAGCTGCGCCACTACCTGAAGACTGCCGTTGAGATCGACGAAGACAAGCCTGTGCTGGTTGATAAGTATATCGAGGGTAGGGAAGTGGAGATCGACGCGATCTGCGATGGCTACAATGTCTTCGTTCCCGGCATCATGGAACTGGTCGAGCGCACTGGTGTCCACTCCGGCGACTCCGTCAGCGTCTATCCCACCTTCTCCATCTCCAATAAGGTCAAGGGTATCATCCTGCAGTACGCAAAGAAGCTGGGTCTTGGTATCGGCATCGTTGGTCTCTTTAATATCCAGTTCATTGTGGATAAGGACGACAATGTCTTCATCATCGAAGTAAACCCCCGTTCTTCCCGTACCGTTCCCTTCCTCAGCAAGGCAACCGGTTACTCCCTGGCAGACATTGCTACGGAGGTTATCCTGGGCAAGACCTTGAAGGAGCAGGGCATTTTCGAAATCTATCCCGAGGAGAAGGAGCGCTGGTATGTAAAGGCTCCTGTATTCTCCTTCAATAAGATCCGCGGTCTGGACGCTTATCTGTCCCCTGAAATGAAGTCCACCGGCGAAGCTATCGGTTACGACCGTACTATGACCCGCGCCCTCTATAAGGCACTGCAGGCATCCGGTATGCATCTGCAGAATTACGGCACGATCCTTGCGACGATTGCCGACCGGGATAAGCCTGAGGCGCTGGAGCTGATCCGCCGCTTCTACCAGCTGGGCTTCAACATCGAGGCTACCGAAGGCACCGCAAAGTTCCTGAAGGCAAACGGCATCCGCACCCATCTGCTGGGCAAGATCAGTGACGGCAGCGAAGAGATCCCCAACGCACTGCGCCAGGGTCACATCGCATATGTTATCAACACCAAGGATCCCGGTGCTCCTGCCGGCGATGGTCTGCAGATCCGCCAGATGGCTACCGAGCACAATGTGCCCCTCTTCACCGCTCTGGACACCGTAAAGGTGCTGCTGGATGTGCTGGAGGAGACCACACTGACCATTTCCACCATCGACGCGTAAGATTTAGGCGGGGGCTTGCCCCCGCCTAAGCAGAATGAATTTTAAGGAGTCGGGATGAAACAGAGTATTTTTGAAATTAGGGAAAATACTGCCCTTACGGAAACCGTTTATAAAATGGTTCTTGCGGGCGATACATCGGATATTACCGCAGCCGGACAGTTTGTAAATATTCAGCTTTCCGGTAAGTACCTTCGCAGACCCATCTCCGTCTGTGAGGTAAACGGCGATTTGCTTACCATCGTCTACAAAGTGGTGGGCAGCGGTACGGAGCAGATGAGCAAGATGCAATTCGGTGAGTGCCTGGATATCCTCACGGGTCTGGGTAACGGCTATGATTTGTCCCTTGCCGGGGAGAAGCCCGTCCTTTTGGGCGGCGGTGTAGGCGTTCCGCCTATGTATGAGCTTGCAAAGCGGCTGATCGCTATGGGAAAGACCGTCAAGGTCATCCTTGGCTTTAATACCGCGTCCGAGCTTTTCTACGAAAATGAATTTAAGGCGCTGGGCGCGGAAGTCACCGTGACCACAGTGGACGGCTCTTACGGTATGAAGGGTTTCGTCACCGATGCGCTTTGCGATATGGACTATACTTATTTCTACACCTGTGGTCCGGAGCCTAGGCTGAAGGCAATTTATAAGGCATCTAAGACTTCCGGTCAGATGAGCTTTGAAAAGCGCATGGGCTGCGGCTTCGGCGCTTGCATGGGCTGCTCCTGCAAGACCATTACCGGCTATAAGCGTATCTGCAAGGAAGGCCCTGTGATGAAGAAGGAGGAGATCTTATGGGAAGACTGAGTGTAGACCTTTGCGGAATCACCCTGGATAATCCCGTGATCCCCGCCAGCGGTACTTTCGGCTACGGCTATGAGTACGCAGAACTCTACGATATCAACTGCCTTGGTACATTCTCCTTCAAGGGTACCACCAAGGATCCCCGTTTCGGCAACCCCACGCCCCGCATCGCGGAGTGCACCGCCGGTATGATCAATGCCGTTGGCCTGCAGAACCCCGGTGTGGAGAAGGTCATTTCCCAGGAACTGCCGAAACTGAAGGAGTGTTTCCATAAGCCTGTTATGGCAAATGTCAGCGGCTTTTCCGTGGAGGACTATGCCTACACCTGCGAGAAGCTTGACAAAGAGGAGCAGGTAGGCTGGCTGGAAGTGAATGTCAGCTGTCCTAATGTCCACGGCGGCGGTATGAGCTTCGGCACAGACCCCAAGGCTGCGGCTGAGGTCACAGCTGCCGTAAAGAAGGTCACCACAAAGCCTGTGATCGTAAAGCTTTCCCCAAATGTAACGGACATCGTTTCCATCGCGAAGGCCTGCGAGGACGCAGGCGCGGACGGCATCAGCCTGATTAACACCATGCTTGGTATGCGCATTGACCTGCGTACCCGCAAACCCGTCATCGCCAATAAGATGGGCGGCTTCTCCGGCAGCGCGATATTCCCTGTAGCGGTTCGGATGGTCTACCAGGTGGCAAACGCGGTCAGCATACCCGTTGTGGGTATGGGCGGCGTTTCCAGCGCGGAGGATGTGATTGAAATGATGCTTGCCGGCGCAACCGCTGTGGAAGTGGGCGCGGCAAACCTTGTAAATCCCTACATCTGCCGCGATATCGTGGAGCAGCTGCCCGCTGTGATGGATAAATACAGAATCAACACATTAAGTGAAATTATAGGAGGCGCAAAATAATGGGTAAGGACGTAATCGTAGCTTGCGACTTTGCAAGCGCGGAGCAGACATTCGCATTTCTTGATAAGTTTACCGGCCGCAAGCCTTTCGTGAAGATCGGTATGGAGCTTTACTACGCAGAGGGTCCCTCTATCGTTAAGGAGATCAAGGCAAGAGGTCACAAGATCTTCCTGGACCTGAAGCTGCACGACATCCCCAATACCGTTAAGAAGGCAATGGCAGTGCTGCGTAACCTGGATGTTGACATCACCAACCTCCACGCAGCAGGTACTACTGCCATGATGAAGGGCGCGCTGGAGGGCTTGACCCGAGAAGACGGCACCCGTCCTCTGCTGATCGCCGTTACCCAGCTGACATCTACCGACCAGGAAGCTATGGAGCGGGATATCCTCATCAAAGAGCCCATCGACCAGGTGGTTATGCACTACACCGAGACCGCAAAGAACGCAGGTCTTGACGGCATCGTTTGCTCACCTCTGGAGGCAGGCAAGGTCCACGGCCGCTGCGGTGACAACTTCCTGACCACCACCCCCGGCGTCCGCTTTGCAGATGGCGATATCGGCGACCAGAAGCGCGTTATGACCCCCGCCGCTGCCAAGGAGATCGGCTCCGACTACATCGTCGTCGGCCGTCCCATCACCGCCGCCGCCGACCCCGTGGCCGCCTATGAGCGCTGCGTGGCGGAGTTCTGCGACTGATCGATCATCCACCCTGTAGGGGTCGGCGTCCCCGACGACCCGTCGGAAAAAACAGACCTCGATGGAGTC
>JAZSAB010000142.1:0-3183 GCA_045601675.1 Faecousia sp. | reverse complement strand
GTCAAGGCCATCGTAGCCACCGCCGATGACGGCGTACCTGAGGCTGTGGATGCTGCTGCTCTGAAGAGCCCCATGCTGGAAAAGAAAATCATCGTGAACGGCAGCCGGGAAGGCTGGCACGACTTTAACGTAGAATATCCCATCTTCAGCTCCCACTTCGCAAGAGCGGAGGATGCCCCCTGCGGCTCAGATCCCATGCTGATGTTCTTCACCTCCGGCACCTCCGGCTATCCCAAGCTCACCGCGCACAACTATAAATCCCCCTTGGGTCACTTCATCACCGCCAAGTACTGGCACCGGGTCAATCCCGACGGTCTGCACCTGACCATTTCCGATACCGGCTGGGCAAAGTCCTCCTGGGGCAAGATCTACGGTCAGTGGCTGTGTGAAGCAGGCATCTTCGTCTACGATTTCGACCGCTTCGACGGCGAGAAGATCCTGCCGATGTTTGCAAAGTATCAGATCACTACCTTCTGCGCGCCGCCTACCATGTACCGGATGCTCATCAAGCAGGATCTGAGCAAGTACGACCTGTCCTCTATCCAGCACGCCTCCACCGCAGGCGAAGCGCTGAACCCGGAGGTCTTCTGTCAGTTCGAGCTTTCCACCGGTCTTAAGATCATGGAAGGCTTCGGTCAGTCCGAAAGCACCCTGATCATCGGTAACCTCGTCGGTGACAGCCATAAGTTCGGTGCTATGGGCAAGCCCGTACCTCTCTATAAAGTTAAACTCCTGGATGCTGACGGCAACGAAGTCGGCACCGGTGAAAACGGTGAGATCTGTATCGACATCTCCCAGGGTCTGCCCTGCGGTCTTGCCTACGCTTATGAAGGCAACGAAGAGATCACCAAAGAGACCTGACGGGATGGCTACTACCACACCGGCGCCCTGGCCTGGAAGGACGAGGATGGTTTCTTCTGGTATGTGGGTCGTGTGGACGATGTTATCAAGTCCTCCGGCTACCGCATCGGACCCTTCGAAATTGAAAACGTCATCATGGAACTGCCCTACGTACTGGAGTGCGGTGTTTCCGCCGCCCCCGACGAGGTCCGCGGTCAGGTGGTCAAGGCAAGCATCGTGCTTGTAAAGGACTTCCGCGGCACCGACGAGCTGCGTAAGGAGATCCAGAACTATGTTAAAAAGCGCACCGCTCCCTACAAGTACCCCAGAATTGTGGAGTTTAAGGAATCTCTCCCGAAGACCGTCAGCGGTAAGATCATCAGAAAGCAGTTGTAATTTATGGATCACAAACGCCTTACTTTATTTGCCGGGCATTACGGCAGCGGAAAAACGAATATCGCCGTAAACTACGCGCTCCATTTGGCAAGAGAGGGCAAAAAAGTCTGCATTGCGGACCTGGACATCGTAAATCCCTACTTCCGCACGAAAGACAGCGCAAAAGAGTTGGATAGCGCCGGGGTGGAGCTAATCTCCCCCCAGTACGCCAACACCAATGTGGATCTTCCCGCCCTGCCGGCGGAAAGCTACCGGCTGGTGCAGGATAAAAGCATCTACGGCATTATGGACATCGGCGGGGATGACCGGGGCGCATACGCCTTGGGCAGATTTACCCCCTTTATTAAGGAGGAAAACGACTACCGGATGGTGTTCGTTGCCAACTGCTACCGCCCCCTGACCCGCACCCCGGAAGACGCAATGGAAATTATGCGGGAAATCGAAAATGCCTGCGGTCTTAAATTTACCTGCATCGTCAACAACTCCAACTTAGGCGCGGAATCCACCGCGGAAAATTTCCTGGATTCTCTTTCCTATATTCGGCAACTTTCTTCCATTAGTGGCTTGCCAATTTTCCTGCAAACTGCTACAATAGAGGTTGCAAATTCTCTAAAGGGTCAGGTCCCTGACCTGTTCCCCCTGCAACTGCAGGAAAAGTATTTCGACATTCCCTCCGAGAAGCCGGGCAATCCCCGACCGCTCTGGGGTTAGCCTGAGCAATACGATCCCAATCCGTTTCTGAACTGCGCGACCGCCCTGATGCCTCGTTGTCACTTTTTGAAGGGCGACAGCCCATCGGCAAAGCGCCGCCTTGCCTCAGAACGGTCGCACAGCTCAGAAATCTTCGACCTAAGCGGGATGAATGATTGGTTCAGGCGGATTTTTAAGAAGCAGATGGGCTGACGCCCATCAATGAGTAAAAAGGAGTCTGAGCCGGTCAGACGACCGCTTAGGCGGGTTCGGATCGTATTGCTCAGGCTAAGGAGGAAAATAAATGGCAAAGTTAACATTCCAGACAGATCTTTGCAAAGGCTGCGGTCTGTGCGTAAATGCCTGCCCCAAGGGCTGCCTTACCATCGCATCCGACAAGATCAACAAAAAAGGCTATTCTCCCGCGGTTATGAACGATCCGGATAAGTGCATCGGCTGCGCCTTCTGCGCCACCATGTGCCCGGACTGCATCATCACCGTGGAAAAGTAAGGAGGCGCACCATGGCAGAAAGAGTACTTATGAAGGGCAATGAGGCCATCGCGGAAGCCGCGATCCGTGCCGGTTGCCGTCACTATTTCGGCTATCCCATCACGCCCCAGAGGGAGATCGCCGCCTATATGGCTAAGAAAATGCCCAAGATCGGCGGTGTATTCCTCCAGGCGGAAAGTGAGATCGCATCCATCAATATGGTCTACGGCGCTGCCGCTGCAGGTATGCGTGTTATGACCTCTTCCAGTAGTCCCGGAATCTCTCTGAAGTCAGAAGGTCTCAGCTATATCGCCGGCTCCGATGTCCCCGCTTTTGTGGTAAATGTCCAGCGCGGCGGTCCCGGTCTCGGCGGCATCCAGCCCTCCCAGTCTGACTACTTCCAGGCTACCAAGGGCGGCGGTCACGGTGACTACCGTATGATCGTCCTGGCACCTGCTTCCGTCCAGGAAATGGCAAGCCTCACCATCAAAGGCTTCAACCTGGCAGACAAGTACCTGATGACCTCTATGATCCTGGCAGACGGCACCATCGGTCAGATGATGGAGCCCATCTCCTTTGAGGATAAGTCGGATCGTAGCCATGTCGTTCTGTGTGCCAAGGAGTTGTCCCTCTCTATTGTCTTCCTAAGACCGCTTGGCCTCCGACTTATCAAAGGCTTTAACCTGGCTGACAAGTACCGCATGACCGCCATGATCCTGGCAGACGGCACCATCGGTCAGATGATGGAGCCCATCTCCTTTGAGGAT
>JAZSAB010000141.1:0-3258 GCA_045601675.1 Faecousia sp. | reverse complement strand
TACCACCATACCCTTAAAGCCGTTGTCCCGGTAGGCGAACACATCTTCCCGGATCCGGCTTGCAAAGCACAGCACGCCGGGGGCGTAGAACTGGTGCTTCCAGAAATAGTAGTCGTAGACATAGGTGTCGCAGTTTGCCTTTTCCTTCCACAGGTCAAAGCGGTGCATGGACTCTTCCAAAGTGCTGAGGCGGCCGGATACATTACGGACATAGGGGGTCAGCTTCTCCACTCTGGGATGGATGGGGGCAGAGTAGGTGTAGCTGCGGGTGATGGGGGCAAAGGACAGTACGAAACGGGAAGGATTCTTGATCTCGTTGTACTGGGGCTCGTAAGCGGTGTCGGAGTAGGAGCTGAACTTAATACGGCTGGGCAGGTTCCTCTTGGTCATTTCCTCGTCCAGCTCGTTGAGCATGATCACATACCAGTCCGCAGGACGCATCTTCTGACATTCCTCGCACTCGCAGTGACCCTTCTGACCGTCTGCCAGGGAGATGGCCAAAAGGTCTACATTGGTGGCGGTCTCTGCGTACTTGCAGATGTAGTCGATGACGATCTTTCGTGCCTTGGGGTTGGACATACAGAACTGGGTGTTCAAGGCAACGCCGTTATTCAGGCCTCTGACGCCCTTGAGCATGGCCAAATACTGGACAGACTCCGGGGGAACGGGATTCTCGTCATCCTTGTCCCAACCGCCGGCGGAGCTGATACCGAAAGGCTCTGCGTTCCAGCCATGACCCATGTCGTGCATCAAAATGCCCCGCTTTTCAAATTCCACTTCGCAAACACGTTTCCACTGCAACACCGTTTCTTCGCTCACAGGTTCGGGATCACGGTTGGCAGTATTGTAGCGATGATCATAGTACCAGGCGTAATAAACCTTGGGGATATCGAACTCGATCATGTAGCAGTTCAGGCCACACTTGGGGGTAAAATCGATGCTCTCCAGCATCACTTGCTGGCTTTCCGCACCTTCGTTACACTGACCGCGGTAGCGCATATCTGCCATTTTATGGTACTTCACCGGCTGGATCTTCCGGATGGGGATGAACTCACCATCCACACCGGGGAACAGCCAGCGACAGCCGTTTTTCTTTAAGTATTCGTACACTGCCAGCAATACACTGCGGTAGTTGGAGCCGGCAATGATGCCGCCCTTCTCGTCGGTGTCGATGTGGACGATATCGTCGTACTGAGGCTCACTGGTCTCTTCGGCAGTGGAGATGCCAAAATCGGACAGAAGGCCCAGCCGGAAACCTTCCGTTGCATTGGGATCATAGGTCATGGGGATATCACCACAGCGGGGCATCATCATACGCAGGTACTTTTTCAGTTCTTCTGCGGCAAAATCCACCACCATATTGGATGCGATCTTATTGATAAAATACATATTACCCACTCCTTTTTTAATAGGTATGTACTTACCGCCATAGTACTAAACCCCCGGGGATAAATCAATTACTTTTTTCGAAAAAATTGATAAAAATGTTTTTTGGAAAAAGGGTTCACAACCGCAGAAAATATGCTATTATACAACATAGAAAAACAACCGCAGGAGGGTTTTCCAATGACTGCAATTATCAATGCGGAACTGGTGATGCGGGATCATCTGATTCCCGAGGCTGTACTGTTTATTGAGGACGGCAAGATCGCAGGTTTCGGCGAGATGCGTACCACCGAAATTCCCGAAGGCTGTGAGATCATCGACGCAGAGGGCGCTTATGTAGGCCCCGGCTTTGTGGATATCCACTGCCACGCCGGTAACGGGGTCCGGTTTGAGCACGATCCCAAGAAGGCCGCATCCCATCATCTGCCCTTCGGCACAACTTCCATGCTGGCAACCTTAGGCGGCAGACTGTCCGCACCGGAGCTGGTGGATGGTATCAACGGCATCCGCGTCGCTATGGATACCCCGGAAGGTAAAAACATCGCCGGTATCTACATGGAAGGCCCCTACATCAACCCGGATTTCGGCTCTTTGGCCCACTTAAACCCCTGGCGGTTCGGCGCCCATGCCAAGGACTACACCCCTATTTTGGAGGCAGGCAAGGAGCTGATCCGTGTCTGGTCTGTGGGTCCGGAAACCGAGGGCATTGAGCAGTTTGCAAAGGATGCCAAGGCCGCCTGCCCCAACATCCGTTTTGCCGTGGGTCACTCCCAGGCATCTCCCCAGCAGATCGAAAAGCTGATGCCTTACGGTCTGTGCATCGGCACCCACCACACCAACGCCACCGGCGACCTGCCCAAGTATCCCGAGTGCCGGGGTGTCTGCGTGGACGAGGCTGTCAACTATAACGACGGTATCTACGCCGAGATCATTTCCGACAGCGCAGGTATCCATGTTGACCCCTATATGCAACGGCTGATCCGCAGAATCAAGGGCGATCACAAGATCATTCTGATCTCTGACCATACTGCATACCAATCTGACCCGATCCCCGGCTTGGAGCATATCACCGACCTGAACTTTACGCCTATGGAAAACGGCGGAATTGACATTTCCGGCTCCAAGCTGACCCTGAACGTGGCCTGCCGCAACTGGATGAAGCATACCGGCGCATCCATCGTGGATGCCTTCCGTGCCGCCTCCTACACCCCTGCCAAGGCGGTGGGACTTACTGACCGTGGCGAGATCCGGGAAGGTCTGCGGGCTGACCTGGTCATCGTGGACTATAAGATGAATGTAAAGAAGGTCATCTTAAAAGGCAACATCGTTGCGTAAAACCACCCCAAAATCCATAAGAAAAAGCCTTGCTATCTGTGATAGCAAGGCTTTTGTTGTAGAAACGATCGGGTTATGCACCGTTGTTTTGATTGGGTTTGCGGTGGTGGTAGTATCTGCGGCGCCTTTTGTGCTGACCGCCTTCTGCCTTAGGCTGATTACCCTCCGCTTTTGCTTGCTGGGGCTGGGCAGGCTGCTGGGGTTTTTTCTCCTGCTGGCCCTCAGTGTGCTTTTTCTGGGGCTTATGGCGACGGCGGTTGCGGTTTTGCCGGTTTTCCTTGGGCTGTTCCTCCTCTGCCACTGCTTCCTCTGCCACAGGCTCTTCCACCACAGCTTCGGTGCTGTAACGGAACTTAATGGGATCTAAGAACATCCGTCCTTCTTCCGCTTCCGGCTCAAATCTGCGCCGGCGGCGATTGCCGGAGATGGGCGCCAAATCCGCAGGGATGGGGGGATCGGTCTTCTTCGCCTTGCCGTTACGCAAAATGGCGATGGTGTCGTTTTTGTAGGTGCCGATGGTGTCGGGATTTTCCTCCA
>JAZSAB010000140.1:0-7732 GCA_045601675.1 Faecousia sp. | reverse complement strand
TCCGCGTAGCTCATACCTTGGGTGACCCCTTCCCCCTCCTCGGAGGTTGCCCCCACCACATAGCCGCCGGGACACATACAAAATGTATAAACGGTTTCTTCAGCCAGGTGCTTTACAAGCTTATAGTCCGCCGGGGGCAGCACGGGATTGACCGCGCCATACTGGGCAGTATCCACGGTGGTCTGGGGATGCTCGATCCGCACACCCATGGAAAAGGGCTTTGCCTCCATAGGCATACCCGCATCGTAAAGGGTGCGGAAGGTATCTCTCGCGCTGTGACCGATGGCAAAGATCACCTGCTTGCAGGAGATGACCTCTTCCCCGTTTACTTCCAGACCTGCCACCGCGCCGTCTTTCTCAATAATGCCGGTGACTTTACTTAAAAAGCGGACTTCACCGCCAAGGGAGATAATCTTCTGCCGGATGTTCTGCACTACGGTAAGCAGCACATCGGTGCCCACATGGGGTTTGGCATCAAAGAGGATGTCCTCCCCCGCGCCTGCCGCCACCATCTGCTCCAGCACCCAGCCGATGCGGACATTATTGACGCCGGTGTTCAGTTTTCCGTCGGAAAAAGTTCCTGCGCCGCCCTCACCGAACTGCACATTGGTAGTGGTATCCAGCTTTCCGGTTTCAAAGAAACGGCTGACCTTTTCGTGACGGGTCTTCGCATCCTCGCCACGCTCTAAAACGATGGGTCTAAGTCCCGCCTGGGCCAGCACCAGCGCCGCAAACATACCCGCAGGTCCAAAACCAACCACCACAGGTCGTTCCTCAAAAACTCCAGCGGCTCTGGGCGGTTTATAATAGGAAACAGGGGCGATGGCTGCCCGCTTGCAGCCGCTCTGCTTCAAGATCTTATATTCGTTTCCGTCGATCTGGGCGTCCACCGTATAGACGATCTTCACATCCGGCTTTTTCCGGGCATCCACACTGCGGCGGACGATCCGGAGCTTTCGCACCTTGGAATTGGAGATCCGCAGCGCTTTTGCCACCTCATAGGAAAGCTGCGCCACCGAATGTTCCGGGGGCATAGCGATTTCTCTGATTCGTATCATACATTTTCCTTTCCGGCACTGTATCCCGCAAGGCGTCCGGAGCTCCATGCCCACTGCAGGTTATAGCCGCCGCAATCTCCGTCGATGTCCAACACCTCGCCGCAGGCGAAAAGACCCGGCACAAAGCGGCTTTCCATAGTTGTAGGCTCAAATTGCTCCGTAAGCACTCCGCCAGCGGTGACCTGGGCGCTGTCCATACCCATAGGCTCAGTAAGCTCCACTTCAAAGGACTTTACTGTCCGGCAGATCTCATTTAACTGCGTATGGGAAAGGGCGCTTGCGTTACCGCTGGCGCTGATTCCCGCCGCTTTCACAAGGACGCGACCCAGGCGGTTATGGAGGATTCCCGTAAGCAGCTCCGAAACGGACAGATCCCGCTGGGCGCGGCGGCAAAGCTCCACCTTCAGCTCCTGCCCGGAGAAATCCGGCAGAAGATCCAGCCGGCAGATCCACTGTCCCGGTCTGCTGCAGGCATCCCGGGAGACCTCGAAGATCACCGGTCCGGAAAGTCCGTACTCGGTAAACTGGATCTCACCAACACTGCTGCGGTGGGGCTCACCGTCGCAGAAGATCTCCGCCCGGCAGTTTGCCCGGACGCCCTTAAGCCCCGCAACGCCTGCCCAGCTTGTTTTCAGCTGTACAAGGGCAGGACGGAGCTTGGTTGCCTTATGACCAAGCTTTCCCAAAAGCTTATAGCCGGACATGGTACCGCCCAATTTAGAGCCGGCAAGACCGCCGCAAGCCACGATGAGCTTATCGCAGGAAAGGGTTCTTTCCCGGTCGGACACGGAAAAGCCGGTTTCCTCTTTCCGGACCTTTTGCACTTCAAAATCAGTAAGCACTTTGATATTGGGTTTTTCCAGGGCAAAACGCAACACATCCACCACAGAGTTTGCCTGGTCGGAATAGGGATAGACCTTGCCACTGTGCTCGGTTACTGTGAAAAGTCCCATAGAGCGGAACCAGCTTAGGGTCTCTTCCGGGGGATACTGCGTAAGGGCATAGCGGGAGAAGTCCGCGTTTTCGCCGTGATAGCCGCCCTCTAAGGCGTGAATATTGGTAAGGTTACAGCGTCCGTTGCCCGTTGCCTGAAGCTTTCTGCCAAGCCGCGCCTGCCTCTCCAGAAGCAGCACCTGCACCTTGGGATCTTCCGCCGCTGCCAGCGCTGCCGCCATTCCGGACGCACCGCCGCCGATCACACATACGATCATCCCATACCCTCCTTCGTTTTTATAGCTTGATTATAGCAAGTATCCCGGCAGGAAACAAGAAAAACTTCCTTGCAAACGCAAAATCCTATGCTATAATAGGGTCGGTGATACAATGAACCGGTCAAATATTGATAAAATCGCCCATACCCCGGAGGATAAGCTCCTGCTTGCCAAGGTATGGGACAAGATAAACGCGGGGATCTCAAGAAACATCCCGGCAAACTCCTGCTTTCTCTCTCAAAGAGAGCAGGAACTGGTCCGCTTTCTCTTCGGAAGTGAAGAAGGGCTCACCTTTTTCGGCGGTTTCGATGACGCGGAGCGAAAGATGCTCCTGTTCCTGCCGGAGTATATGGACGAAAGCTGGGTTTTCCAGGAGGACTCTCCTATCGTCTGCCTGCGCGCCAGCTTTTATGAGGGGGACAGCCCCTCCCACCGGGATTTTCTCGGCGCGCTGATGGGCAGCGGTATCGGACGGGAATGTGTGGGTGACATCTGCGTGGGCAAGGGGTTCTGCGATTTTCTTGTCACCAAAGAAATCGCGCCCTATCTGCTGCAGGAATTTGAGAGCGCCGGCAGGACGAAACTGCGGCTCAGCACCATTGCCCTTTCGGAGATCTCCGTCCCCCTACCGGAAACCATGGAGATCCGGGACACGGTAGCATCGGTACGACTGGACAGTATTCTCTCCTCCGGTTTTCGGATTCCGAGAAGTGAAGCCGGGCGCTGTATTCTCTCCGGGCGCACCGCGGTAAACGGTCTTCCCTGTGAAAAGCCGGATAAGCTTATAGAGGAAAACGCCGTGATCTCCGTCCGGGGATTGGGCAAAATCAAACTGAAATCCATCGGCGGTCCTACGAAAAAAGGGCGTATTACAGTGGTCATCGACCGCTATGTGTGAGGTAAAGGTATGAAAATGGATGACGTGATCGCAAGAATCAATGAGCTTGCAAAAAAAGCAAAAACCGAGGGACTTACGGCGGAAGAGCTGACGGAGCGGGATAAGCTTCGCCGGATCTACATTGACTCCGTCAAGGCAAACCTTGTGGGTCAGCTGGAGAACACCTATATCGTCCAGCCGGACGGCACCAAGATAAAAGTAAAACACAAGTAATATAACGGGCATGTTGCAGTCATTTTGCAACACGCCCGTTTTCTTTGTTCTTATTTCCCCGCCACCTCATAGGATATACAAACATTGGTTTTTGAGGTGGTTCAATGCAGAAGTATGTCAACACGATCACGATCCGGGGAAGCCTGGTTTCTCTCCCCCAATTCTCCCACGAAAATCATGGGCGGAAATTCTTCCGCTTTATATTGGAAGTACCGCGGCTTTCCGGGGCAGTGGATCTGCTGCCGGTGATCGCGGACGAATTTCTGCTCTCCCCTCTTGACCCTACCGCCGGGGAAATGCTCACCGTAACCGGGCAGATCCGCTCCTACAATCAGCGCAGCGAGGGTGCCCGGCATTTGCATATTTTCGTTTTTGCCACAGAAATTTGTGTGGAAGACGGAGAACCCATAAACGATGTGGTGCTGGAAGGTCTTTTGTGCAAAGAACCGAACTTCCGCCGTACACCGCTGGGTCGTGATATCTGCGATGTGATGCTGGTGCTGCCAAGAGCCTTCCGCCGGGCAGATTACCTGCCCTGCATCCTTTGGGGACGCACTGCCCAGGAGATCTCCCTCTGTCACACCCGGGACTGCATCCGCATTGAGGGACGGCTCCAAAGCCGTACATACACAAAGCTGACAGAGGAAGGCGCGGTTCAGCGCACCGCTTATGAAATTTCCGCCCTAAATGCGCAGATCCTCCCGGAGGAGGATCTGGAGGAATTATAATTTCTTGAGAAGCGCAAGGATCAGCTTCCAGGTGCGCTCGGTGGAGGCGATGTCCAGCTTTTCCCGGCTGGTGTGGATGTCGTGCATCTGGGGTCCTAAGGAAACGCAGTCAAGACCGGGGATCTTTTCGCTTAAAAGTCCGCACTCCAGGCCGGCGTGGATGGCAACCACCTGGGCATCCTCCCCGTACTGTTCCCGGTAAGCTTCCACGATAGCATCCCGGAGAGGAGAATCCTTTTTATACTCCCAGGCAGGATAATCGCCCATTTCGCTATAGTCCGCGCCAAAGCTCTCCGCAATGGTCTTCAGCTGCTCAAGAAGCTCTCTCTTTTCCCGGTTTACGGAGCTTCTCACCGCAAAGGTAAGGGTAAGGCTCTCCTTGAGATTCATAACGCCCAAATTCAGGCTGGTCTGCACCAGACCTGCAATATCGCTGCTCCAGGCAATGACACCATTTGGTACCTGGCAAAGCATATCGATGACCTTTTTGGTATCCTCCGTGGAAAGGGCATTGCCGCCGAAAGCATCCACCATCTCACCGGTAACGGTAGCTTCCGGCTCGTCATAAGTTTCCCGGATCTCCGCCTGCAGAGCGTCGATGATACCGTTTATGCGCTCCAGGTCTGTGCCCATAGCAACGAGCGTTGCCCGGCAGGCACGGGGAATAGCATTATCCTTTGCGCCGCCGGAAAGTCCAGTAAGGCACAGAGGCATCAGCTCCTGGATCCGACGCAGAAGCTCGCCCATGACCTTATTGGCATTGGCGCGGTTCTTGTGGATCTCCACGCCGGAATGTCCGCCCTGAAGATTCTCCACCTGCAGGCGGATACACGGTCCGTAGACGGCTCTGCGGGGCGCAGTGAAGGAGATCGTGCCCCTTGCGCCGCCGGCGCAGGACACAGTAAAGACACCCTCGTCCTCGGAGTCGATGTTCAAAAGCTTCTTACCTTTTAGCATAGAAAGGTCGATGCCCGCAGCGCCGAACATACCGGTCTCCTCGTCCACGGTGATGACCACCTCAAGGGGCGGATGAGGGATGGTATCGTCCTCCAAGATTGCCAACGCATAGGCGATGGCAATGCCGTCGTCGCCGCCTAAGGTCGTGCCCTTGGCAAAGACAAACTTACCGTCTTGGTCGATGTCCAATCCTTCTTCGTCCATATCGATGGCACAGCTTTCATCCTTTTCGCAGACCATATCCATATGACCCTGGATGATCACCGGCTCGTGGTCCTCATAGCCGCAGGTTCCGGGGGCAAAGAGGACCACATTGTTAAGGTCGTCCTGAATGTATTTGAGATCGTGCTCCTTTGCAAAGGAAACCAGGTAATCACTGATTTTCTTTGTATTTCCCGAGCCGTGGGGAATGGCGCAAAGCTGCTCAAAATAATAAAATACACGCTCCGGCGCAAGACCGGCAAGCTTATTCGTTTCCATAGGATCTATCTCCTTTCCGTTTCTACGGAGATTTTACCACGGGGTGACCGGATTGTCCATAGAAAAAGAAAACCACAGAGGAAAAACCTCTGTGGTTTTATGTTCCGATTAAGGAAGCAGGTTCAGGGACATGGTCAGCAGGATCCATGCCAGAGCGATCCACTTGGTAGCGGATGCAAGCTTCTTGTCCAGACCGCCGCCGTTGCCCTTACCCATGTAAGAGTCGCTGTTGCCGGAGAGCGCACCGGACAGACCGGACTCCTTACCGGACTGAAGCAGGACAACCAGCACCAGAGCGAGGCTTGCGATCACTTCCAGAACGGTCAGAATGATCTTCACAACTTCCATGATTATACCTCCCTTCGCTTGCCGAAAAACGGCAAATACGAACAATTAATCAAAATATCCAAAATATTGTAACACAAGAAAATCAAAAATGCAATAGATTCCGGGAAATTATTTTGTGACCCAGTTTCCGGTGGCAAGACAGGTAAGATAGGCATTGATAAAGGGATCCAGCGCGCCGTCCATAACGGCGTTTACATTAGAAGTCTCACAGCCTGTCCGGGTGTCCTTTACCAGAGTGTAGGGCATAAAGACATAGTTGCGGATCTGGCTGCCCCACTCGATCTTCTTCTGCACGCCCTTGATGTCGGAGATCTTGTCCAGGTGCTCACGCTCCTTGATCTCCACTAACTTACTGCGCAGCATACGCAGGCAGTTCTCCTTATTTTGGAACTGGCTGCGTTCGGTCTGGCAGGCAACCACGATGCCGGTTGCCTTATGGATCAGACGAACCGCGGAAGAGGTCTTGTTGATATGCTGCCCGCCGGCACCGGAGGAACGGAATACCTGCATTTCGTAGTCTTCCGCTTTGATCTCCACATCCTGGCTGTCGTCCTGGATGTCAGGAATTACCTCGATTGCCGCAAAGGAAGTCTGGCGGCGGGCATTGGCGTCAAAGGGAGAAACGCGGACCAGGCGGTGAACGCCGTTCTCGCCCTTCAGGAAACCGTAAGCATTGTCGCCCTCGATGAGGATATCCGCGGACTTAAGACCGGCTTCATCGCCCTCCTGGTAGTCCATGATCTTGTAGGTATAGCCGTGGGCCTCTGCCCAGCGGGTGTACATACGGTAGAGCATCTGGCACCAGTCCTGAGCTTCGGTGCCGCCGGCGCCTGCCTGGAAGCTCATCATTGCGTTGTGACCGTCGTAATTGCCGGTAAGCAGCGTCTGGAGACGGCACTGCTCCATATCTTCAGAAAGCTTCTGGAAGCCTTCCTTCAGCTCGTCGAGCATGGAGTCATCGTCTTCCTCGGCAGCCATCTCGCAGATGGTCATCAGGTCCTCCCAGGAGGAGGTCATCTGCTCATATCTTGCAAGCTTATTTTCCGCAGCCTTGGTCTTCATAACGATCTTCTGGCTCTTTGCGGGATCGTCCCAAAAGCCGGGAGCCTCCTGCATTGCGTGGAGGCGCTCCAGCTCATTTTTGAGTCCTTCAATATTGAGGGAACCGGCGAGATCCACCAGGGCAGGATGCACTTCATTCAGCTTCTGTTTATAAACGTCAAATTCAATGTTCATTTGCGCATACTTCTCCTATATTAAAGCGTCTGCGCTATTATACCCTATTTTCCTCTTTCTGTAAAGAGAAAATTGCAGATTCTGCGTCATCTGTCGCTGGGTAAGCCGTCTGCGTCATCGTAGATCCAATCTTCCAGGTCCACGACAGGACCCTTTGTTTCGTACATAAATATCCTCCTCTCTTTTCACTCTGGATATTCTATGCACAAATGCCGGAAAAAGAATCCTTTTTTATTGACACCCAAGATTTTTTTGGGTACAATGCTAACGGATATGCCCCAGTAGCTCAGTTGTATAGAGCAATCGCCTCCTAAGCGATAGGTCGGAGGTTAGAGTCCTCTCTGGGGAGCCAAACACCGTGATTTCACCGTAAATCACGGTGTTTTCATAACTATTTGTCCCATTATTAAATTGTCAGAGTGTTTCCATTTGGCAGCCGCAGCTCTTATGGGCTGCCAAATGGTCAATCACTCCTATCGTCGTTACAAGATTGGCTGCACCAAAGAGGCTCGGCCATCTGTAGCTATCGATTTCTAAGGACTCAAATAGATAAGCGACACATAACTTTTAAAAAACGCTCCGGGGGCTTGTTTGGCACCGGGC
>JAZSAB010000139.1:0-6544 GCA_045601675.1 Faecousia sp. | reverse complement strand
GTCCCGGCGGCCATGTGGTTGCCGCCGCCTCAGAAGAGGGCGGGATCGTGACCAACGGTATGAGCAACGCAGCACGGGACGGCGAAAACGCCAACGCGGCGCTGCTGGTCACCCTGAATCCCAAGGATTTTCCCGGTGAGGGCGCTCTTGCGGGTATGTACTGGCAGGAGGAGATCGAAAAGACGGCTTTTGCGGCAGGCGGCAGCAATTACTGCGCCCCCGCGCAAAAGGTTGGAGATTTCCTCAAGGGTGTTCCGAGTAACGGTCCCGGCGCGGTGCAGCCGACCTACCGCCCCGGTGTTGCCTGGTGCGACCTTCATAGGGTCCTGCCGGAGAAGATCACCCGGGCACTCAAAGAGGCGCTGCCCCTTTTGGAGGGCAATCTCAAGGGATTTTCCCACTCGGACAGCGTGCTCACCGCTCCGGAAACAAGGAGCTCCTCTCCCGTGCGCATCCTCCGGGATGAGAGCAAGCAATCACCCAGGCTCCGGGGCTTCTACCCCGCAGGCGAAGGCGCAGGCTACGCCGGCGGCATCATGTCCGCCGCCATCGACGGCATCATGTCCGCCGAAGCCCTTTTGGAACAGATGTAATAAAAGCACGACACAATGTGTCGTGCTTTTACTTTATCCAAAACATTATAAATACAACGATCTGCAGTGCCAGCACCACGGGAACACCTATGGTGAAAGAAATGTGTTTCGTCTTGTGCCGGACGGCATACATACCGCCGATGACGCCCAAACTCCCCCCAAGCAGGGCGGTGGCGAATAAGACCTTCTCCGGGATGCGCCAGAGATTTTTCTTCGCCTTAAACTTGTCCACAAGCATAAGGAGAAATCCCAAAGCATTGATTATTAGCAGATAAATGAGAAAAGGGATCATAGTAAAACCTTTCAGGGGGGAAGAGAATGAAAAAATTATGTTTTTTACTACCGATTGCGCTGCTGCTGTGTGGCTGCGGCGCCCAGGAGACCTTGGAGACAGTAACGGACACCTTAGACACACCCACGGCAGCAACCGCCCAGCAGATCATTATGGAACTGCCGGAGGATGTGCAGATGCAGGTGGTGCAGAGCGAGGATTCCGGAAAGCTCTATGTCTGCGAGGACTTCGTGATCACGGTGCAGACCGTCCCCGGCGGTGACTTGAACCGGACCATCGAAACTGCCACCGGCTATGAAAAGGACCAGCTGCAGCTCCTTCAAACCCAGGTAGATACCGCAAAACGAATTGAAACCGTTTGGGCATCCGCCGGAGAAGGGGAGGAGCAGGTGGGAAGAGTCTGCATCTTGGATGACGGAAACTACCACTATGTAGTGACCGCAATGACCGGAGCGTCCAAAAGCGGCGGCTTGCAGGAGACCTGGAATCGCTTCTTTGATTCCGTGCGTTTAGTGGGCGCGGAGGTATCTCTTAATACTGGCTCATAGCCTGACGGCATAGCTCCTTGCAGGCATCGATGACAGATGCTGGGTGGAGAATCGTCGCCTTGTCCCCAAAGCCGATGACCCAACTGAGGAACATGGGAGATACCGCCACATCTACCGTGAAATTAAAATGCTCCGGTCCGTCGGGGATCAGCATAGTATCCTTACCGAAACGGTCCATCACCACATTGATAAGGCTGCGGTGGAAACGGAGCTTTACCTGGGTGGTGTCACCGGAATACATTTGGAAAAGCTTGCTCGCGTGCTCGTTAAGCTTTGCACCTTCCAACTCCGGGCAGGGCGTCCGTTTTTCGTCGGAAATGCGAATGTCTGTCATACGGTCCACCCGGTAGGAAGTGATGCCGTGACGGTCGGAAAAGGCTAAAAGATAGCAGTTTTCGTTGTCCTGGCACAGACCGTAGGGACTTGCGCTGTAGGACTTTTCCCGGTACTTGCGCTTGCCGCCTAAGTCCCAGTCAAAATAGCGGAAGGTAATCTGCTTTCCCTGGGAGATAGCTTCCTGGATGGCATCTACAGAGTAGTAGATGGTCTCGTTCATACTCTTGACCCGACCGGACACCAGCACATTTCTGCGCATCAGCTTTGCGTCCTGTTCGTTACACTGGGTGCAGAGCTTTTCAATCAGCTCCCGGGACTTTTTCTCCGTAAGGTAACGGCTGGATTGCACTGCGTCAATGAGCAGCTTCAGTTCCGGAAGCTCAAAGTTACGGGATGCCACATAGTAGCCGCCGTTCTTGCCGGGGATGGACACAATATCCACGCCGTATTCCTGCAGCGCCGCCACATCGGAATAGACGGTCTTTCTGTCGCAGCGGATGTTGTGCGCCCGGTCCAGGTGGGCGATGAGCTCACCGGCAGTGATGGGGTTTTCCTCCCGGGAGTTTTGCTGCAGATAGTCGAGAATATATAAGATCTTTAATTTCTGATTGTCGGATTTCGGCATAAGCGCTCCTTATTCGTCGGCAAGAGCCGCGTCGTAAACAACATTTTTAGGGAGACTGAGTTCCTTTGCGGTCTGCTTGATGGCATCCTTCCGGCTCATTCCCTCAGCCATCAGCTGGGAGACCCGAAGCTTGGCGTCCTCCGCGGTGGCTTCTTTTGCCGCCTTGGGAGCTGCGCCGGCTACCACCAGCACAAATTCGCCCTTGGGAGGCTGCTCGGCATACAGTTCCAGCGCACCGCCCAGGGTAGTGCGGATCACCTCTTCGTGGAGCTTTGTAAGCTCCCGGCAAAGGCTGATGGACCGATCTTTGCCGAATACCTCTACCATGCTCTCCAAGGTGTTTACAAGCTTGTGGGGGGCTTCGTAGAAGATCATGGTGCGGGTTTCTTCCGCCAGGGATTCCAAATGCTCCCTGCGGCTCTTTTTCGCAGTGGAAAGGAATCCCTCAAAGCAGAATCTGCCGGTAGATTGACCGGAGATGCTAAGCGCGGTGATCACCGCGCAGGGACCGGGAATGGCGCACACGGTGATACCCGCCTCGGCGCATTGCTTCACAAGCTCCTCGCCGGGATCGGAGATGGCGGGACTTCCCGCGTCGGATACCAGAGCGCAGGTCTCACCGGCTAAAATGCGGTCCACAATTATATTACCTTTTTGTGCCTTGTTGTGCTCATAGTAGCTGACAAGGCTTTTTTTGATTCCCAGGTAGTTGAGCAGCTTAAGAGAAACGCGGGTGTCCTCTGCGGCAATGAAATCCGCCCGCTCCAGGGTCTGCCTGCAGCGCTCTGAGATGTCTCCCAAGTTGCCGATGGGCGTGGGGACTAAGTATAACATTCCTGCCATAACTGCCTCCTAAAGATGGTATAGCTTTTTATAATCGTCTGTTACGGTGCCGTCCGGGTGATGGAGCGAAAGCTCCTCCCATAAAAGTCCCGGTTTGCCGCCCTTTCTGCATTGCAGAAGGACTAAACTTACCGGACCGTCGCTGCGGTGACGCAGCAGGCACAGACGCTTCGGTTCTAATTTATGTTTTGCGCCGCAGGCGCAGATCTCCGCAAGACGCTCCGGGCGGTGTACTAAGAAAAAATCTCCACCGTAACGCAGCGCCCAGGCGGCGGATGCGAAAAGATCGTCTAAGGTGCAAAGATCCTCTCTCCGGGCAATGGGAAGCTTGCTTTCCGGACCTGCGGAAAAATAGGGAGGGTTGGAAACGCAGCAGGTGAAGCTTCCGGGGGAGAAGAGGGAGGGCACATCCCGGATGTCACCGCAAACCGAGGAAAGCCGATGGAAAAGACCGTTTCTTTCAATATTGCGCAGCGCGGCTTCGTGGGCGGTCTCGTTAAGTTCCACGCCGGAAACTGTGCAGGAATCATTTCCCGCACAAAGCAGAAGTCCCAAGCTGCCGCAGCCGGAGCCTAAGTCCAGCACAGTGCTGTTTTTTCCCAAACGCACAAAGCCGGACAGCGCCATAGTATCGGTGCTTAGGGGGAACGCGCCATCGGGGATATGTAGGGTGTAGCCGTTAAAAAGTTGCTCCATAGTGAAAAACCTCATAATAAAAAATCGGCCTGCGTACCGGATGACCGGCACACAGGTCGATTGCGGAAATAAAATTAGCCTTCCACGATAGCTTCAACGGGGCAGTTATCGACACAGGTGCCGCAGTCTACGCACAGATCAGCATCGATGACGAACTGATCCTCACCCTCGGAGATAGCTTCAACGGGGCAATTGTCGGCACAGCTGCCGCACTTTACGCAAGCGTCAGTAATCTTGTAAGCCATGATATTCCCTCCATATATGTTTTTGTTGCAATATAATGCACCTTTATTCTAACACGGATTTTTGAAATTGCAATGGTTTTTTAGAAACACGCTCGTATATTTTCTAACCGCTACGGGAATCATTTCCGGAATAGGGAGGTGCGAGATGCGTTACGGCAAAGATGTGGAGAAAATCCTCTCCGGGGCAGCGGCAACCGCAAGAAGGATGGGACACAGCTATGTGGGCACGCCCCACCTGTTTTTATCCATCACAAGATCTGCAGATATTTCCGGGCAGATCCTGCGGCTCTCCGGGGTGGATCCTGTCCTTACGGAGCAAATGGCGGCATTTCTGTACGGGAAAGGCACGCCGGGACTTCGGCTTCCCCAGGGGTTTACCCGGGGGGCAAAGGGGGTCCTCAAGGGGGCGGTACAAGAAGCGGGATTTATGGGAAGTGACCGGGTGCAGACCGTGCATATCTTTCTGTCACTTCTGCGGCGGGAACGTATTGGCATGCTCCTTCGGCTCAATGGGATCGATGAGCAGGATCTTTTCGACCGAACGGTGGACCGCGTTCGCTGGAATACAGGCAGTGTGGAGTTAAAACCTAAAAAGGAGGCGGTAAAAACGAAACTTTTGGAGCAATTTAGCGAGGATCTTATTCAAAAAGCCAGCACAATGGAGCCGGTGATCGGCAGAGAAAAGGAGATAGATACGGTCATTGAGATCCACAGCCGAAAGCATAAGAATAACCCTGCCCTGGTGGGCGAGCCGGGGGTGGGCAAGACGGCGATTGCCGAGGGACTCGCTCAAAGAATGGCAGCAGACGCTGTCCCGCCCCAGTTAAAGGACAAACGGCTGGTGAGCCTCAACATGGCAAACTTAGTTGCCGGCACAAAGTACCGTGGCGAGTTTGAAGAGCGGCTTCGGGATGTGCTGGCAGAGATTCGCAGGTGCGGGGATGTGATCCTCTTTGTGGACGAAATGCACACCATCGTAGGGGCAGGGGCGGCGGAGGGCGCTATTGATGCCGCTAATATTTTTAAGCCTGCGTTGGGGCGGGGCGAGCTGCAGATGCTGGGCGCCACCACCTTGGGGGAGTATCGAAAGTATATCGAAAAAGACCTGGCGCTGGAGCGCCGTTTTCGCCCGGTGGCGGTGGATGAGCCGGATGAAGATGCCACAATGGCGATCCTCCGGGGACTGAAGCCGGGACTTGAGCAGCACCACCATATCCGCATCCGGGAGGATGCGCTGCAGGCGGCGCTGAAGCTGTCCCAAAGATACCTGCCGGATCAGTTCCTGCCGGATAAGGCCATCGATCTTTTGGATGAGGGCGCGTCCCACGCAAGGCTTTCGGAGATCCGGGGCGGTAAGTGGGAGATGCGGCAGGATTTGGAGCGGGAGATGCAGGAGGCGGTTCGGGAAAATCAATTTGAAAGGGCTGCCCAGCTGCGGGATAGAATGCAGAAAATCGCATCCGGGGCAGGTCGAAATAAGCGTGTCCGGGCAGTGACCGGAGAGGACATTGCCTGGGCGGTCTCCGCAAGGACCGGTATCCCCGTGGGACGGCTGACAGCCGATGAACGGCAGCGGATGATCACCCTTGAAAAGACCCTTAGAGCTTCGGTCATGGGGCAGGACCAGGCGGTGACCCAAGTGGCGGAAACGGTGCGCAGAGGACTAAGCGCTATCCGGGATGCGGACCGTCCGGTAGCGACCATGCTCTTTACGGGTCCCAGTGGCGTGGGAAAGACCGAGCTTTGCCGCAGCCTTGCAAAAGAGCTCTACGGCAGCAAGGATGCTATGATCCGCCTGGATATGACGGAGTATATGGAAAAGCACGCGGTGGCGCGGCTCATCGGCGCGCCTCCCGGATATGTTGGCTATGAAGAGGGTGGCAAACTTACGGAGGCGGTGCGACGCAGACCTTACTGCCTTGTCCTCTTTGATGAGATCGAAAAGGCACATCCGGATATTGCGGGAATTCTACTGCAAATTATGGAAGAAGGTGTGCTTACAGATTCCACAGGCAGACGGGTCAGCTTTAAAAATGCCATCGTTATTATGACCTCCAATGCAGGCGGCGAAGAAAAAGGGGAGGGGTTAGGCTTCCAGCCTGCGGGAAAAGAGGGCGTCTACCGCCAGGCACTGAAGAAACATTTTACCCCGGAGTTCTTGGGACGGCTGGATAAGATCGTCTGCTTTTCCCCGTTGGGAGAAACGACTATGGAGCAGATTGCGGGCAAATACCTTACCCAGCTTGAGACTCGGGCGGCAGCGGCAGGCACCCGCTTAACGCTTCCCCAGGAGCTGGCAGCCCACCTTGGACGAAACGCCGGAAAGCAGGACGGCGCAAGAAGATTGCGGCATATGGTCCAGGAGC
>JAZSAB010000138.1:0-8988 GCA_045601675.1 Faecousia sp. | reverse complement strand
CGTCCCATCACCGCCGCTGCTGACCCCGTAGCTGCCTACGAGCGCTGCGTGGCAGAGTTCTGCGACTAAGATGTACCATACCATTCTGTTTGACCTGGACGGCACGCTGACCGATCCGGGGGAGGGAATTACCAATTCCGTCGCCTATGCACTAAAGCACTACGGCATTGAGGTGGAAGACCGAAAAAGCCTGTACCCCTTTATCGGACCGCCGCTCCACGAGTCCTTTATGCGTTACTTTGGTATGAGTGAGGAAACCGCACTGGAGGCAGTGGAGGTGTACCGGGAGTACTTTTCCGTAAAAGGGCTGCTGGAAAACCGCCCCTACGACGGAATCGAAGAATTGCTGAGATCGCTCCGGGATGCGGGCAAGCGGCTGATCGTTGCCACCTCTAAGCCGGAAGGGTTTTCCGTGCGGATATTGGAGCATTTTGGTCTTGCAAAGTACTTTGATCTGATCTGCGGTGCGCTGATGCATCCGCCCAAGGGATACGGCAAAGCCGATGTGATCCGGGATGCACTGGAACGTTGTGCCATTAAAGATCTGGATGGTGTGGTCATGGTAGGCGACCGCCTCCATGATGTTGAGGGCGCGCATAAGATCGGACTTCCCGCCATCGGTGTGCTCTATGGCTACGGCGACAGACCGGAGCTGGAAAACGCCGGTGCGGATCATATTGCAAGTGACATTCCCGAACTCAGCGGCTTGCTTTTGAATGAAAATTAATATATAGAAGGAGACGACTATGGAAAGCTATAAGAGAGAATTTATCCAGTTCCTGCAGGATGCAGGTGTGCTGAAGTTTGGTGATTTTACCGCCAAATCCGGCAGAAAGATCCCTTACTTTGTCAACGCCGGTATGATCAAGACCGGTGACCAGATTACCAAAATGGGCGAGTTCTACGCCAAGGCTTATTTCGACAAGCTGGGCAAGAAGAGCGCGGTTCTGTACGGTCCTGCATATAAAGGCATTTCTCTGTCCATTTCCGCAGCTGTTGCACTTTCCAAGAACGGCCTGAACGTTCCCTTCTTCTTTAACCGCAAGGAAGTCAAGGACCATGGCGAAGGCGGTATGTTCGTAGGCTATGTACCCCAGGCAGGGGAGGAGATCGTCATTATCGAAGACGTCATTACTGCCGGTACTGCTATCCGCGAGTCCATGGAGATCCTGAAGCACCTGGAAGGCACTAAGGTCATTGCCACCTTCATTATGGTGGACCGCAAGGAAAAGGGCCAGGGCGAAAAGGGCGCAATGCAGGAGATCGAGGAGCAGTTTGGCTTCCCCGTATATTCCGTCGTGGATGTCTACGACATCATCGAGTACCTGGAAGAAGACCCCGCCAACGAAGAGAACGTAACGAGAATCAAGAACTACCTGGCTGTGAATGGAGCGAAATAATATGAGAAGCTTGATCGATATTGTTGATTTTACAAAGGAAGAGCTGGACGACCTGCTGAAGGTCGCCTGCGATATCAGCGAGAACCCCTGGAAGTATGCAGAGTCCTGCCACGGCAAGAAGCTGGCGACCCTGTTTTTCGAGCCCTCCACCCGTACCCGCCTGAGCTTTGAGGCGGCTATGATGGAGCTGGGCGGCAATGTTATCGGCTTTAGTGAGGCAAGTTCCTCCTCCGCCTCCAAGGGCGAGAGTATGGCGGATACGGCGAAGATCCTTTCCTGCTACGCGGACATTATGGCGATCCGTCATCCCAAGGAGGGCGCTCCCTATGTTGCAGCGGTGAATGCGTCCATTCCTGTTATCAATGCCGGTGATGGCGGTCACTGCCATCCTACCCAGACCCTTGCGGACCTGCTGACTATCTACCGTGAGAATGGTCGCCTGGATAACCTGACCGTTGGCTTCTGCGGTGACCTTAAGTACGGCAGAACCGTCCATTCTCTTATTTCTGCCCTGAGCCGCCACGAGAATATCAAGATCGTGTTGATCTCTCCGGAAGAGCTGAAGCTGCCCACCTATATGAAGTACGAAGTGCTGGAAAAGCACGGCATGGAGTACGTGGAGATGGCTTCTTTGGAGGAAGCGATCCCCCAGCTGGACGTATTGTATATGACCCGCATCCAGCAGGAGCGCTTTGACAGCCGCGAGGAGTATGAGCGCCTGAAGAACAGCTATGTTTTGACTCCCGAAAAGATGGCGCTGGGCAAAGAGACTATGAGCGTTCTGCATCCCCTGCCCAGAGTCAATGAGATCAGCGTCAAGGTCGACGATGATCCCAGAGCCGCATATTTCCGCCAGGCTCTGAACGGAAAATATATGCGTATGGCGCTGATCCTCAAGCTTCTTGAGGAAGCAAAGCAGGGAAGACAAATGGAGGAGATGGACACCGTTTCCGATGCGCGCCTTGTCTGCGATAATCCTCGCTGCATCAGCTCCACCGAGCAGGAACTGGAGCACAAATTTAAGCTGGTGGACCCCCAGCGTGGCATCTACCGCTGTATCTATTGCGAAGCAAAGAAAGTCCTTGAACAGTAACGGGAACAAGTTACACAAAACGGGGGCAGGAACTGCATTTTTTCGTGTCAAAAACAGAGAAACTGTGCATACCTGCCTTGACAGTGTAACCTTGCCGTGATAAAATCGTAAGGTAAAAAATGAGGTTCTTTGCGACTGACGGAACAGTGGATAACCACAAGGGAACAAAGAATAAAATTGCCGACCGTCTGGGCGCATTTAACTCGTTTGCGGGTTAGTGCGCCCTTTTATTTTTTGCAAGATTATTTTGGAGGTAACCGAATGAAAAAAGTTGGCATCATTATGGGAAGTGACAGCGATCTTCCTATCGTGCAAAAGGGAATCGATATGCTTAAGTCTTTGGAGATCCCCTATGAGGTGCACATTTACAGTGCCCACAGAACTCCCGTTGAGGCAAGAGATTTTGCAATAAATGCAAGGGAAAATGGCTTCGGTGCGCTGATCTGCGCTGCCGGAATGGCTGCCCACCTTGCCGGTGCGATCGCTGCCAATACCACACTTCCCGTTGTGGGTATTCCCTGCAAGGGCGGTATGATGGACGGCCTGGATGCGCTGCTTGCAACCGTTCAGATGCCCACCGGTATTCCGGTTGCCACCGTTGCTATCAATGGCGCGGCAAATGCAGCGCTTCTGTGCGCGCAGATGATCGCCATCGAAGATAAGGATCTGGCTGCAAAGCTGGATGCGAAAAGAAAGGCTGATGCGGATAAGGTCCTGGAAAAGGATCGTACCATCGCTGCAAATCTGTAAGTAAGAGACCCAAAACTCATAATCATAAAGGAGACATTATTATGGAAAAGAAACTGATCTACACTGGCAAGACTAAGAACGTATACGCCCTCGAAAACGGCAACTGCCTGCTTAAGTTCAAGGACGACTGCACCGGTAAGGACGGCGTGTTCGATCCCGGTGAAAACTCTGTCGGCCTGACCATCGACGGCGTGGGCGATGTAAACCTGCGTATGTCCATCTACTTCTTCGAGAAGATCAACGCCGCCGGTATCCGTACCCACTATGTAAGCGCAAACCTGCAGGACACCACCATGGAAGTTCTTCCTGCTAAGGTGTTCGGCAAGGGCCTGGAAGTTATCTGCCGCTACAAGGCGGTTGGCAGCTTCTTCCGCCGCTACTCCGACTATATTGAGGAAGGCGCCGATCTTCCTGAGTATGTGGAGATGACCTTCAAGAACGACGCAAAGGGCGATCCCCTGGTCACCAAGGAAGGTCTCATTGCCCTGGGCGTTATGACAAGCGAGCAGTACGACGATATGGTCGCTATGACCCAGAAGATTACCCGCATTGTTGCGGATGATCTGAAGGAAAAGGGCATGGATATGTACGACATCAAGTTTGAGTTCGGCTACGATCCCGAGGGCAAGGTCATGCTCATCGACGAGATCGCATCCGGCAATATGCGTGTTTACAAGGACGGCAAGTATATCGATCCTATGACTCTTTCCAAGATGTTCTTCGCATAAAGGAGGAAAAACATGGGCGGTTTTTTTGGCGCCATAACCCGTAAGGATTGCGTCATGGATGTCTTTTTCGGCACGGACTATCACTCCCACCTGGGCAACCGCCGGGCAGGAATGGTGTTCTACGATGAGAAGAAAGGCTTCCAGCGACAGATCCATAGCATTGAAAACACACCTTTCCGCACAAAGTTTGAAAGCGATGTTTTAAAGTTCAGCGGCAGCAGCGGTATCGGATGTATCAGCGATACCGATCCCCAGCCTTTGCTGGTGCGCTCCCACCTGGGTCTGTTTGGTATTGCGACCGTTGGCATTATCAACAATGCCGACAAATTGGTTGAGCAGTACTTCTCCGATCATGGCCATCAGTTTATGGCTATGTCCTCCGGTGCGGTTAACTCCACTGAACTCGTGGCAGCACTGATCAATAAGAAAAATTCACTTGTAGAGGGTCTTCGTTATGCCCAGGAGCAGATCGACGGTTCCATCACGGTCCTTTTGCTGATGCCCGACAGTATCTTGGTGGCAAGAGACCGGCTTGGCAGACTCCCTGTGCTTGTGGGCAAGAACATCGAGGGCTGCTGTGTGTCCTTCGAGTCCTTTGCATATCAGAAGTTGGGATATGCTGACCATTATGAGCTTGGACCCGGCGAGATCGTGAAGGTTACTGCTGACGGCGTGGAGGCCCTGCAGCCCGCAGGGGAGGAGATGAAGATCTGCGCCTTCCTGTGGACCTATTACGGTTATCCCAATTCCCGCTATGAGGGTAAGAACGTGGAAGTTATGCGTTGCCGAAATGGCGAAATTATGGCGCGCAACGAAATGGAAAACGGCACAATGCCGGATGTAGACTATGTTGCCGGTGTCCCCGATTCCGGTGTGCCCCACGCCATTGGTTACGCAAACTACAGCCACAAGCCGTTTGCCCGTCCTTTTGTGAAGTACACCCCCACCTGGGCCCGGTCCTTCACGCCAGCCAGCCAGGCAATTCGTAATCAGATTGCCGAAAAAAAGCAGATTCCCGTCCCCGAGCTGATTGAGGGCAAGAAACTTCTTTTGGTGGATGACTCCATCGTCCGCGGCACCCAGCTGCGGGAAACCGTAGAGTTCCTCTACGACAGCGGTGCAAAGGAAGTGCATATGCGCTCCGCTTGTCCCCCTGTGTTCTATCCCTGTAAATACCTCAATTTCTCCAGAAGCAATTCCGCTATGGAACTGATTGCCCGTAAGACCATTCAGGAGCTGGAGGGTGACGAGGCAGAAAAGCATATCGCAGAGTATGCAGAATCTACCACCGAGCGCGGTCAGTGCCTTGCAAAGGCGATCTGTGAAAAGCTTGGGTTTGATTCCCTGGGCTATCAGTCTCTGGATGGGCTTTTGGAGGCCATCGGCATCGACAAGGAGAAGATCTGCACCTACTGCTGGAACGGCAAAGGTTAATGAAGAGAATTAAGGAGTTTTCGCAATGGTTGAAAAGAGCTATTCCGAGAGCTACGCCGCTGCCGGCGTAGATATTACCGCCGGTTACCGTGCGGTGGAACTGATGAAAAAGCACGTCAAGCGTACCCGCAACGAAGGCTGCCTGGATGATGTGGGCGGTTTCGGCGGTTGCTTTGGTCTGCCTGTTGCCGGTATGGAGGAGCCCGTTCTGGTCTCCGGTACCGACGGCTGCGGCACCAAGGTAAAGCTTGCTATTTTGATGGATAAGCACGACACCATCGGCATCGATGCCGTTGCAATGTGCGTAAACGACATTATCTGCGTTGGCGCAAAGCCTCTGTTCTTCCTGGACTACATCGCCTGCGGCAAGAACATCCCCGAGAAGATCGCGGAGATCGTCGGCGGTGTTGCTGAGGGCTGTGTCCAGTCCGGCGCTGCGCTGATCGGCGGCGAGACCGCAGAGCACCCCGGTATGATGCCTGTGGAGGAATATGACCTTGCCGGCTTTGCTGTGGGTATCGTAGATAAGAAGAAGATCCTGGACAATTCCAAGATGGCAGCCGGGGATGTGGTCATCGCTTTGCCCTCTACCGGCATCCACTCTAACGGCTTCAGCCTTTGCCGTAAGGTCTTCGATATCGATAACAATAACCCCGAACTGTATGTTCCTAAGGAAGAGCTGGGCGGCAAGACCACCGCAGAAGCACTGCTGGTCCCCACCCGGATCTATGTAAAGCCTGTGCTGGCTCTGCTGGAGAAGGTCAATGTCAAGGGCATCAGCCATATCACCGGCGGCGGTTTCTACGAGAACATTCCCCGCAGCATCCCCGACGGTCTGGGCGCGGTGATCGAAAGAAGCGCTGTGAAGGTCCTGCCCATCTTCGATCTCATCGCAAAGACCGGAAATATCCCCGAGCGTGATATGTTTAATACTTATAACATGGGCGTTGGTATGAGCATCGTCGTTCCTGAGAACGAAGTGGAGACCGCTATCGAGATTCTGAAGGCACATGGCGAGGATGCCTATGTCATCGGTAAGATCGTGGAATCTGACGAGAAGATCACCATCGTCTAAGAGGTGGCTGGATGAAGAATATTGCGGTATTGGTATCCGGCGGCGGTACGAACCTGCAGGCGCTGATCGATGCCCAGCTGCGTGATGAGCTGGGCGGCGGCAAGATCACCGCGGTGATCTCTTCCAAGGCGGGCGCCTACGCATTGGAAAGAGCAGCAAAGGTCGGCATTCCCGGTTATGTGGTTCCCCGTAAGCAGTACGCATCCAACCGGGAAATGACCGTTGCGGTGGTGGAACTGCTTAAGAAGCTGGATATCGATCTTGTGGTACTGGCAGGCTGTATGGTCATCTTCACGGAGGAGCTGGTCAATGCCTATCCCAATGCCATTATGAATGTCCATCCCGCCCTGATCCCGTCTTTTTGCGGTCCTGGATACTATGGACTCCATGTCCACGAGGAAGCGCTGAAGTACGGCGTTAAGCTCTCCGGCGCTACCGTCCATTTCGTAACGGAAGAGTGCGACGGAGGTCCCATTATCGCCCAGCGCTCTGTGGCGATCCGGGAAGACGATACCCCGGAAACCTTACAGAAGAGAATTATGGAAGAAGCGGAGTGGGTGCTGCTGCCCCAGGCTGTTTCTCTGTTTTGCCAGGACCGTTTGCAGGTCGTAGGCAGAACGGTTGTGATCAAATAGGAGGAAATCATTATGAATGTTTACGAGATCGGCAACTTTACCGATATGCTCTCCCAAAATGCCTACCCCGGTCGCGGCATTATGCTGGGCATCACCCCCGACGGAACGAAGTCTGTTGCTGCATATTTTATTATGGGCCGTAGCGTCAACTCCCGCAACCGTGTGTTTGTTAAGGAACCCGACGGCATCCGCACCGAGGCACACGATCCCAGCCTGATGAAGGATCCCCATCTCATCATCTATCATCCTGTCCGTGAGGCAGGCTGCGGCTTGATCGTTACCAACGGTGACCAGACCGATACCATTTGGGAATACCTTGCAAGAGGCGAGAGCTGGGAAGCCGCTCTGCGTACCAGAATGTTCGAGGACGACGGTCCCAACTGGACTCCCCGTATCTCCGGTCTGCTTTCCGGCGACGGCAGCTACAAGATGTCCATTTTGAAGGCTGCTGATCCCGAAGGAAACGCTTGCTCCCGTTTCTTCTGGGAGTACCCCGCAACGGCAGGTCTTGGTCATTTCCTCCATACTTATGTTTGTGACGGCAACCCCGTGATCCCCACATTCCAGGGTGAGCCCGAGCGTGCGGCAACTGAGAACGACATCGACACCTTTACCGATGGCGTGTGGAATGCCCTCAATGAGCAGAACAAAATCTCCCTCTTCGTCCGCTATACCGACCTGAAGACCGGAGAGCACGAAGAGAGAATCATCAATAAGAACGTTTGAGGTGGAAAAATGAAAGAATTTGAACTGAAATATGGCTGTAACCCCAACCAGAAGCCCGCAAAGCTTTATATGCACGACGGCAGCGACCTGCCCTTCACCATTCTGAACGGTCGCCCCGGCTACATCAACTTTATGGACGCGCTGAACTCCTGGCAGCTGGTAAAAGAGCTGAAGGAAGCCACCGGCATGGTTGCGGCGACCTCCTTTAAGCACGTTTCTCCCACCTGCGCCGCTGTGGGCAAGCCCCTGCCTCTGGACCTGAAGAAAGCTTGCTTTGTGGATGATATCGAGGGACTGGACGAGAATCCTCTGGCATGCGCTTATGCCCGTGCAAGAGGCGCTGACCGTCTTTGCTCCTTTGGTGACTGGGTTGCCCTTTCTGATGTTTGCGATGCTATGACCGCATCCATGATCGCTAAGGAAGTTTCCGATGGCGTGATCGCTCCCGGCTACACGGAAGAGGCTCTGGAGATCCTCAAGTCCAAGCGCAAGGGTTCTTATAATGTGGTTGCAATTAACCCCGACTACATTCCCGATCCCCAGGAGCATAAGCAGATCTTTGGCATTACCTTCGAGCAGGGTCGCAACAACTTTAAGATTGGCAATCATCTGCTGGAGAATGTTGTTACCGACAACAAGGAACTGCCCGAGGATGCAAGAATCGATCTGATCATTTCTCTGATCACTCTGAAGTACACCCAGTCTAACTCCGTTTGCTTTGCTTATGACGGCCAGGCTATCGGTGTGGGCGCCGGTCAGCAGAGCCGTGTCCACTGCGTAAGACTTGCCGGTGGCAAGGCCGATACCTGGTTCCTGCGTCAGCATCCCAAGACCCTGAATCTGCCTTTCCGTGAGGATCTGGGCCGTCCCGGTCGCGACAATGTGATCGACGGCTACATTAACGGCAACGAGGAAGATGTCTGTGCCGACGGCATTTGGCAGAACTATTTTACTGTCAGACCCGAACCCCTGACGGAAGAAGAGAAGCGCGCATGGCTGGATTCCCGACGCTGTGGCCCTCGGCTCCGATGCGTTCTTCCCGTTCCCGGATTCTGTCAAGCGTGGCGCTGCTTCCGGCGTTAAGTATATCGCACAACCCGGCGGCTCCATCCGTGATGGTTTGGTGATCGAGGAGTGCAACAAGCGG
>JAZSAB010000137.1:0-2151 GCA_045601675.1 Faecousia sp. | reverse complement strand
ATACTGATATTTGGTGGAGATTGGGATTTTTGTTTTAGATCCCTTTTCAACATATATTTTATCCTACGGAGGTTTAATACAAATGGGAAGAAAAGTTCAATTTGTGGAGACTGTCCTGCGGGACGCTAACCAGTCTCTCATCGCCACCCGCATGCCCTTCGAGAAGTTCGAGCCTATGCTGGAAACCATCGACAAGGCCGGCTACTACGCTGCTGAGTGCTGGGGCGGTGCAACATTCGACGTATGTCTGCGTTACTTAAACGAAGATCCCTGGGGGCGTCTGCGTAAGATCCGCGCCAAGATGCCAAACACCAAGCTGCAGATGCTGCTGCGCGGTCAGAATGTTCTGGGTTACTCCCACTATCCCGATGACTTTGTAAAGCTGTTCGTTGCCAAGGCTGTGGAAAACGGCATCGATGTGATCCGTATTTTCGACGCTCTCAACGATGTAAAGAATATGAAGGTCGCTATGGAAGCCACCGTTAAGGCCGGCGCCATCGCTTCCGGTACTATTTCCTACACCACCTCTCCTGTCCACACCCACGCAAAGTATGTGGAAATGGTCAAAGAGCTGAAGGAAATGGGCGCTTCCACCATTTGTATCAAGGATATGGCCGGTATTATGGGTCCCCAGGAAGCTTACGATATGGTTTCCGCTATTAAGGACGCTGTGGATATGCCCATCGACCTGCATACCCACTCCACCACAGGTCTTGCCTTTATGACCTACCTGAAGGCTGTGGAAGCCGGCGTTGACATCATCGACACCGCAATTTCTCCCTTCTCCGGCGGTACCAGCCAGCCCGCAACCGAGACTATGGCTTACGCGCTGCGTCAGTTGGGCTATGAGGTTGATCTGGACGACAATATCACCCGCCAGATGAGCGACTACTTCAAGGGTATTCGTGACGAGTTCATCGCTGACGGTACTCTGATCCCCAAGGCTCTGGCTACCGATACCCAGTGCTTGACCTACCAGATCCCCGGCGGTATGCTGTCTAACCTGATGAGCCAGCTGAAGCAGATGAATGCTCTGGACCGTCTGGAAGAGGTTATGCTGGAGACTCCCAAGGTTCGCGCCGATATGGGTTATCCTCCCCTGGTTACCCCCACTTCCCAGATGGTTGGCGTTCAGGCTGTTACCAACGTTCTGGTTGGCGAGCGCTATAAGAAGGTTTCCAAAGAGATCACCGCTTACTGCCGTGGCGAGTACGGTGAAACTCCTGCTCCTATCGATCCTGCGATCCGCGCGCAGATCCTGGGCGATGAGAAGCCCATTGAGGGCCGCTATGCTGACTCTTTAGCGCCCGTTGTGGAAAAGACCCGCGCTGAGCTGGGCGATCTGGCAAAGTGTGACGAGGATGTTCTGTCCTACATCGCATTCCCCAACCTGGCCGAGAAGTTCCTGGAGGACCGCAAGGCCAAGGAAGAAAATGTCTGCGCATACTCCATCGTTGAAGCATAAGGAGGAACTGAAAATGAAGTACAAAATTACTCTGAACAACCGTGTTTATGAGGTTGAAGTAGAAGCCGGCAAGGCAATGCTGTTAGACGAGTACGAAGCTGTTGCTCCCGCTGCTCCCGCACCTGTAGCCGCCGCTCCCGTAGCTGTAGCCGCCGCTCCCGCTGCCGCGCCTGCTGCTCCTGCAGTTACCGGCGCAGGCGAAGCTGTTTCCGCTCCTATGCCCGGCACCATTCTGAAGGTCAATGTGACTGCAGGCCAGGCTGTTAAGGCCGGCGATGTACTGTGCGTTCTGGAAGCTATGAAGATGGAAAATGACATTGCTGCTCCCAAGGACGGCACTGTTACCCAGGTGGTCGTTTCCAAGGGCGCTTCCGTCTCCACCGGTGATGCGCTGATCGTCATCGGCTAATAGGAGGTAGGGTATGATTCTGACGAATATGGGCATTGGCTACGGCGAGGCTGCTATTACCGCGCTGCTTGGCTATGCCGTGGTATTCTTCGGGCTGATTCTTCTGATGATCGTTACCATTTTACTGGGTAAGGCATTTATCGCCGCAGACAAGAAGAAAGCCCAGGCACCTGCCGCAGCCCCTGCTGCCCCGGCAGCCGCTCCTGCTCCTGCCGCTGAAGCTCCCGGCTCTGCCGGCAAGCTGAAGCTGCACACTGGGGAACCCAAGACCGCCCCT
>JAZSAB010000136.1:0-9772 GCA_045601675.1 Faecousia sp. | reverse complement strand
ATTATCGATGGTTTCCTGGCTGCGAATGTGGATATGATCCTGGCGAATGCAACCTCCCCCTTGCAGGCAGCCAGCGGCGCTACCGCTGAGATTCCCATTTTGGGCACCTCTGTTACCGACTACGCAACTGCGCTGAACATCAAGGACTGGAACGGCACCGTGGGCGGCAACGTTTCCGGCACAACTGACCTGGCTCCTCTGGATGAGCAGGCAGCTATGATCCTGGACCTGTTCCCCGATACCAAGAAAGTTGGTTTGCTGTACTGCTCCGGTGAGCCTAACTCCGTTTATCAGATCACCATCGTGGAGGAGTACCTGAAGGACAAGGGCATTGCCTGCGAGCGTTACGGCTTCACTGACGTCAATGACCTGGCATCCGTTACTCAGACGGCTTGCGATAACTCCGATGTGATCTACATCCCCACCGATAACACTGCCGCAAACAACACTGAGACCATCGCAAACGTGGTCATCCCTGCGAAGGTCCCCGTGATCTGTGGTGAGTCCAATACCTGCAAGGGTTGCGGTGTGGCGACCTTGTCTATCGACTACTATGACCTGGGCTTTGCAACCGGTAAGATGGCGGCAAAGATCCTGAAGGGCGAGGCGAACATCTCCGAGATGCCCGTCGAGTCTGCCCCCGAGTTTACCAAGATGTACAATAAGGCGAACTGCGAGGCGCTGGGCGTAGAGATCCCCGATGACTATATCGTAATTGAGTAATAAATCACGGTAAACAGCGGAAAATGACCTTTTCCGCTGTTTACTGCGTATTTCTATCAGATCCGGAGGAAATCGAATGGCTTTTATTGATTCGTTATTGGCCTTTTTTAATTCTGTTCCCAACGCGGTGGGACAGGGTCTTGCCTGGGGCATTATGGCCATCGGTGTGTATATCACATACCGTATTTTGGATATTGCAGACCTGACGGTCGACGGTTCTTTGGCAACGGGCGGCGCGGTGGCTGCTGTGGCAATCAGCCTGGGCGTTGACCCTTGGCTGGCGCTGCTTTTGGCGGTTCTTGCCGGTATGCTGGCAGGACTGGTGACCGGTCTGCTCCATACCGCCTGCGGGATCCCGGCGATCCTGTCCGGTATTCTCACCCAGCTTGCGCTGTATTCCGTGAACCTGCGGATTATGGCCATCGGCAGCCAGGAGAGCACCAAGGCAACGGTTGCGCTGAACGTAAATTTCCATGATCTTCTGGTCACCTCCAGAAATATTCGTTCTGTGAGCCTTGAGAACCCGCTGATCCTGCTGGCAGTGATCGTGGCGGTGATCATTGGACTTTTGTACTGGTTCTTCGGAACGGAAATGGGCAGCTCCCTGCGCGCCACCGGCGCAAACCAGGCGATGGCGCGTGCCCAGGGCATCAATACGAACCTGCGTAAAGTGCTTGGTCTTATGATCTCCAACGGTTTGGTGGCTCTTTCCGGCGCGCTGATCGCCCAGTACCAGGGCGGCGCGACCATCGACATGGGTCGCGGCGCGATCGTTATCGGCCTGGCGGCTGTGATCATCGGCGAGGTGCTGCTGAGCAAGGTGTTCCGTAATTTTGCGCTGAAGCTTCTGGCGGCTGTGATCGGCGCGATCATCTACTATTTGGTCATTACCTTGGTGCTGCGGCTGGGTCTGGAGTCCACCGACCTGAAGCTGCTGACCGCTTTGGTTGTGGCACTGTTCCTGGCTGTCCCCTATATGAAGGGTAGGCTTACCGGTCATAAGAAAAAGAAGGGGGCGGTAAAAAATGCTTGAGATCCGTAATGTTTATAAGACGTTCAATGCCGGCACGATCAATGAAAAGATCGCATTGCAGGGACTGAACCTGGAGTTGAAGCCTGGCGATTTCGTTACCGTCATCGGCGGCAACGGCGCAGGCAAGAGCACGATGCTCAACTGCGTTTCCGGTGCATACGGCGTGGACGACGGTCAGATCCTTATCGACGGTGTGGATGTGACAGACCTTCCCGAGTATAAGCGCGCAAAGTTTATCGGTCGTGTGTTCCAGGACCCCATGATGGGTACTGCGGCAACGATGCAGATCGAAGAGAACTTAGCTCTGGCAGCGCGGCGCGGCAAGTCCCGCGGTCTGCGCCCCGGTATCACAAAGGCGGAGCGGGAAGCCTTCCGCGAGCAGCTGAAGATCCTGGACTTAGGCCTTGAGGACAGAATGACCGCAAAGGTCGGTCTGCTTTCCGGTGGACAGCGCCAGGCACTGACCCTTCTGATGGCAACACTGCAGAAACCTAAGCTTCTGCTTTTGGATGAGCACACCGCCGCCCTTGACCCCAAGACCGCGGCAAAGGTGCTGGAAGCCACCCAGAAGATCGTGGAGAAGGATAACCTTACCACCTTGATGATCACCCACAATATGCGTGATGCCATCGCCTACGGCAACCGCCTTATTATGATGTACGACGGTCGCGTGGTGGTAGATGTATCCGGCGAGGAGAAGAAGAATCTCACCGTAGAGCAGCTGCTGGGACTTTTCAGCAAGGCAAGCGGCTCCGACGAGGCAGACGACAAACTCCTGCTTTCCTAAAGATAAAACGATCCCCTGTACGATTCGTACAGGGGATTTTCTTATACCTTTAAGATGCCCTCCAAGGTGGCCAGCATAACAGCTTTTATGGTGTGCATCCGGTTTTCCGCTTCCTGGAACACGATAGACTGCTCGCTTTCGAACACCTCATCTGTGACTTCCATTGCGGTGATATTGAACTTCTCACCCATCTGCTTGCCGATGGTGGTGTTGAGATCATGGAACGCAGGCAGGCAGTGCATAAACACGGTGGTTTCCTTGCCGGTATTTGCCATAGCTTGGGCATTTACCTGATAAGGGGAGAGCTCTTGAATCCGCTCCTGCCACACGGTCTCCGGTTCACCCATGGATACCCAAACATCGGTGTAGATCACATCTGCGCCCTTGACGCCCTTAACGGGGTCGGTCTCGAAGGACAGGGTCGCGCCGGTTTCCTTTGCAATTTCCTTGCACTGAGCGATGAGCTTTGCATCCGGGAAATATTTCTCCGGGCAGCAGGCTGTGAAGTTCAGACCCAGCTTTGCGCAGCCAACCATAAGGGAGTTGCCCATATTGTACCGGGCGTCGCCCATATATACAAAGTTGATGCCCTTGAGGTAACCGAAGTGCTCCCGGATGGTCATCATATCTGCCAGGATCTGGGTGGGGTGAAACTCATTGGTAAGACCGTTCCAAACGGGAACGGACGCATACTTTGCAAGGTCCTCCACGATATTCTGACCGTAGCCACGGTACTCGATGCCATCGTAGATGGAGGCAAGGACCCGGGCGGTATCCGCAATGCTCTCCTTCTTGCCGATCTGGGAACCGGTTGGGTCTAAGTAGGTGACACCCATACCTAAGTCGTAAGCGGCGACCTCAAAGCTGCAGCGGGTGCGGGTGCTGGTCTTCTCAAAGATCAGGGCAATATTCTTGCCGGTGCAGAGCTTGTGGGAGATGCCGGCCTTTTTTTGGGCCTTCAGCGCGTCCGCAAGATCGATGAGCGCCAGAATTTCCTCCGGTGTATAGTCAAGTAGCTTTAAAAAATCTTTTCCCTTCATAACGCACCTCACAGAACCTTGGAAAGGAAGGTTTTCAGCCGTTCGCACTGGGGATTGCCGAAAATCTCCTCAGGCGCGCCTTCCTCTGCAATCAAACCGTCGTCTAAGAAAACTACACGATTGGATACCTCACGGGCAAAGCCCATTTCGTGGGTAACCACCACCATGGTCATACCAGTTTTTGCAAGACTCTTCATAACATCCAGAACCTCGCCGACCATTTCTGGGTCCAGAGCGGAGGTAGGCTCGTCAAAGAGCATCACATCCGGCTCCATACATAGGGCGCGGACGATAGCCACACGCTGCTTTTGACCGCCGGAGAGCTGTCCGGGGTAATCCTTTGCCCGGTCCGCAAGACCGACTCTTGCCAGCAGCGCCAGCGCCTTTTCGTCTGCCTCCTCCTTGGTGAGCTTTTTCAGCAGGGTAGGGGCCAGGGTAAGATTCTCCAGAATCGTCAAATGGGGGAACAGGTTAAACTGCTGGAATACCATGCCCATCTTCTGCCGGTGCAGATTCAGATCCACCTTTTCGTGGGTCAGGTCTTCTCCTTCGAAGAAAATGCTGCCGCCGGTAGGCTGTTCCAACAGATTCAGGCAGCGCAGGAATGTGGACTTGCCGGAGCCGGAGGCACCGATGACGCAAACCACATCGCCCTTGTGAATGTCGATATCGATTCCCTTAAGAACGGACATATCGTCAAAGTCTTTCTTAAGACCCTGGACGCGAATAACTGCATTATTTTCCATCGCTCTTACTCAGTCTCCTTTCCAAGATCGTCAGAAGCCGGGTCAGCGCAACCACAATTACCAGATACACAATGGCAAGAAGAATAATAGGGTTGACGGCATCGTAAGTTTTGTTCCGGATGTTCGTGGCAGCCTTTGTCACATCCACCACCGCAACATAGCCGGCAACGGAGGTTTCCTTCAGCAGCGCAATGCACTCGTTGCCGATGGCAGGCAGGATGTACTTGATGGCCTGGGGCAGGATGATCTTTGCCATGGCCTGTCCTTTGGAAAGACCCAGGCTTCTTGCGGCCTCCATCTGACCCTTTTCCACTGCGTTGATGCCACTGCGGATCAGCTCTGCCATGTACGCGCCGGAGTTAATGCCGAAGGCGGCGATGGCGACGGGAACGCCGTCTCGCGCAAAGACGAAGATCACGAAGAAAAACAGCATCAGTAGCACCGTGATGGGAATGCCCCGGATCACTGTGGTATAGAGGTCGCAGAGCCAGCTGAGGAAGCGGAGCTTCTTGTTGCCCTCACAGTAGTACTTGGTGATGGCGATAACGGTACCGATGATCACGCCGATCACAAGAGCGCCGAGAGTGATAAGCAGGGTGTTTCCCAGACCTTCCACCATCCACATATAGCGGTTGTCTTCCAGGAATGTATCCCGTAATGTGTCAAACCAATTCATTGTATTTTATCCTTAAATTCCTTATTTTTTCCGTGAGATAAACCTAAGCACGGCTCCGCGCAAGTTGCGCGGAGCCGTTATTTGCGTCGAATCAGGGCTTTACATAGTCTTCGCCGTAGTTTGCGAAGATCTCAGCAACGGTGCCATCCTCAATGAGCTTAGAGAGAATCTTGTTGATCTCTTCCACCAGAGTTTCAGAGCCGAAAGCAAAAGCGAATGCGTAGGGTTCGTCGGTCAGGTTCTCTTCCAGAACGGTGAGACCGTCACCCTCTTCTACCATCTGCAGAGCGGTCAGATTGTCAACGACCCAAGCGTCTACCTTGCCGGTGGTCAGGGCGGCCTTTGCGTCTGCGTTTGCGTTGAATGCCTGGGTAGCAATGCCTGCGTCGGAGCAGCCGCTTTCTGCGGTGGTGCCGGTCTGGACGGAAACGGTCTTGCCGGTGAGATCTGCCTTGCCGGTGATGTCACTGCCGTCCTTAACAACGATGACCTGTGCTGCGTTGTAGTAGGGAGTAGTGAAGAGCATATTCTTCTGACGCTTAGCATCTACGGTGATACCGGACATACCGCAGTCATACTTTGCGGACTGGATGCCCAGCAGAACGGAGTCGAAGTCCATTTGTACGATCTCCAGCTCAACGCCCAGCTCCTTAGCAATCAGTTCCATAATGTCTACTTCAATACCGACGACCTCGCCGCCTTCCAGGCTCTCAAAGGGAGGGAAGTCGGGGGAGGTTGCTACGGTCAGCTTACCGGCAGCCTGGACCTTTTCCAGGGACTTGCCCTTGGCACCACAGGCGGCGAATGTCAGGCACATTGCAAGAACAAGAATCAAAGCAATCAGTTTTTTCATAATTTGTTACCTCATTTCAAATAAATTTTTTGATGTAGTCGATTTGGGTTTCAATGGATGCAAGGTTCGTGCCGCCGGCGGAGATCCGGGTCTCCACGCAATTTTTAAGGTCGATGGCGGCGTAAACGTCATCCTCGAAAAGGGGTTCAAAGCTTTTATATATACCAAGAGGAAGATCCTCCAGTACAGCATTGTTTGCGATACAGTAGGCAACGATCTGCCCCACGGTCTTGTAGGCGGATCGGAATGGGACACCTTTCTTTGCCAGGTAGTCTGCAAGGTCCGTTGCGTTGATGAAACCCTTCTGCGCCGCCCGGAGCATATTGCCGGGGAGGGCTTTCATGGTCTCGATCATAGGCGGGAACACGGTAAGACACTGCTTTACCGTATCGATGGCGTCGAAGATGGCCTCCTTATCCTCCTGCATATCCTTGTTGTATGCCAAGGGAATGCCTTTGAGAACCGTAAGCATTGCCATCAGGTCGCCGTAGACACGGCCGGTCTTGCCGCGAACCAGCTCCGCAATGTCCGGATTCTTCTTCTGGGGCATGATGCTGGAGCCGGTGGTGTAGGAATCATCCAGCTCGATGAACTTAAATTCCCAGCTTGCCCAGAGGATCACTTCTTCGGAGAAACGGGAGAGGTGCATCATCACCGTTGCGAAAGCGCCCAGTAGTTCTACACAGAAGTCCCGGTCGGAAACACCGTCGATGCTGTTAAGGGCGATGCCGTCGAAGTTAAGGGCGGCGGCAGTCATTTCCCGGTCGGTATCGTAGGTGGTGCCGGCTAAGGCACAGCAGCCTAAGGGGCTCACATTCATCCGTTTCACCGCGTCTTCGATCCGGGAGATGTCCCGGGTGAACATCATGGCGTATGCCAGCAGATGATGGGCGAAGGTGATGGGCTGCGCCCGCTGCAGGTGGGTGTAACCCGGCATAATGGTGGATTTGTGGCTTTCCGCCTGGGAGAGGATCGCTTTTAAAAGGCCCTTCAGCATTAGGGTGATCTCGTCTGCCTCATCCCGCAGGTAAAGCCGGATATCCACCGCTACCTGGTCGTTTCGGCTTCGGGCGGTGTGGAGCTTCTTGCCTGCGTCACCGATGCGCTTTGTCAGCTCCGCCTCGATGAACATATGAATGTCCTCTGCGGCGTAATCAATGGGTAGAGCTCCGCTTTCCAAATCCTTAAGGATCTCTTCCAGCCCACCCAGGATCTTGGTAAGATCCTCGTTTTCGATGATGCCCTTGGCGGCAAGCATGGCTGCGTGAGCCATAGAGCCCCGGATATCCTGACGGAACATCCGGCTGTCGAAGTGGATGGAGGAGTTAAAATCGTCTGCCTGGGCATCCAGGGCTTTGCTGAACCGCCCGGCCCACATTTTATCCATAGTAATTTTCCTTACTTTTTATTCTTTGCGTTGACCTGCGCCTGCACGGTGATGGGCAGACCGAAGAGGTTGATGAAGCCCTCAGCCTCTGCCTGGTTGTAGACATTGTCCTCACCGAAGGTGGCGATCTCTTCGCTGTACAGAGACCAGTCGCTCCATGCGCCGGCCTTGATCATGTTGCCCTTGTAGAGCTTGATGCGGACCTTGCCGGTCACATGCTCCTGGGTCTTGGTTACGAATGCGGACAGAGCCTCACACAGGGGCGTGTACCACTGACCGTTGTAGAGAAGCTCCGCGAAGCAGATGCTCAGCTCCTGCTTCTTGTGCATGGTCATCTTGTCCAGGCACAGGGTCTCTAAGTAATTGTGGGCAAAATACAGGATCGCGCCGCCGGGGGTCTCGTACACACCGCGGCACTTCATGCCAACCAAACGGTTCTCCACGATGTCTAAGAGACCGATACCGTTAGCACCGCCCAGCTCGTTTAGCTTCAGGATGATGTCCTTGGCGCTCATCTTGACGCCGTCCAGAGCCACGGGAACGCCGGCTTCAAACTCTAATTCCACATAGGTGGGCTTGTCGGGAGCCTGCATGGGGGAAACGCCCATTTCCAGGAAGCCTTCTTTTTCGTACTGAGGCTCGTTGCCGGTATCCTCCAGGTCAAGACCTTCGTGGGACAGATGCCACATGTTCTTGTCCTTGGAGTAGTTGGTCTCACGGCTGATCTTCAGAGGAACGTTGTGGGCCTCCGCGTAATCAATCTCCTGCTCGCGGGACTTGATATCCCACTCACGCCAGGGGGCGATGATCTTCATACCGGGGGCGAAAGCCTTAACAGCCAGCTCGAAACGAACCTGGTCGTTACCCTTGCCGGTGCAGCCGTGGCACACAGCGTCAGCACCTTCACGGACAGCGATCTCAGCCAGACGCTTGCCGATGATGGGACGGGCCAGGGAAGTGCCCAGCAGGTACTCTTCGTACTTGGCGCCTGCCTGCATAGTGGGGATGATCATGTCATTTACGAACTCGTCGGTAAGATCCTCAATGTAGAGCTTGGATGCGCCGGTCTTCAGCGCCTTCTCTTCCAGACCCTCCAGTTCGTCGGCCTGACCTACATTACCGGAAACGGCGATGATCTCGGGATTATCGTAGTTTTCCTTCAGCCAGGGAATGATGATGGAAGTATCCAAACCGCCGGAGTATGCCAGCACGACTTTTTTGATTTTCTTATCGTTCATTTTTGTTTCCTCCTGAGGGATATGCATCTAAAGTGTATACCCGATGAATAATATGCACCAAGTATAGCACCGTTTGTATCTTTATGCAAGATGTTTTTTGTAAAAAACACCAAAAGATACTGCCAAAATATAGGAGATATATATAGTGTATCTTGTGCAAACTGTCAACATAGCCGCTAAAATCTATTTTCACTGGTGAATATATGAATAAATATACGGAATCGTTGGATATATAAGTGTATGCAGAATAAAAATGCACGGTGCGTATAACCGCACCGTGCGTTTAATTAAGTTGTCAGCTCACCCGGATGCCACCCTGGGGACGGATGCTCAGCACATGGCAGCTTCCTGTACCAAGGGTGCGTTCGATTTCTGTTTTGAAAATCTCCAGCATATCAAGGGGAACAAACGCCTGCACCGTGCCGGCAAAGCCGCCGCCGTGGACCCGGTATCCGCCTCTGCCGCCCAGGAGCTTATCGCAAAGGGCAAGAGCGACGCCCACTGCCTGCTGCTGTACGGAGCCTGCGGGGCAGATGTTCTGCAGATACATCCAGGAGCTGTGACCGGAGGCGGTAATGAGCTTCAAAAAAGCGTCGAAATCTCCGTTTTTCAGGGCGGAAACCTGCTGCAGGACCCGCTTATTTTCGCTGTAAATATGGAATGCCCGGAGGATCGCCCGGTCGGTGACCTTGCCCCGCAGAGAGGGGAGTGCTGTCATAAATTCCTCCTCGGGGATCTGGCGTAGATATTCTTTTCCGAAGCAAGCGCAAAGGGCTTTCAGCTCCCCGGGAATGGCGGCATATTCATCGGTAAGGTCCGCGTGGTCCGCACCGCTGTCAATGATGCAAAGGGCGTGACCGGCGGTGGAGAAATCAAAGTCCACCTTTTCCACAACGGGATTTGTGGTGTCTTGGAAGTCGATGAAGACCATTCCGCCAACAGAAGAGGCGGTCTGATCCATCAGTCCGCAGGGCTTACCGAAGTAGACGTTTTCCGCGTACTGACCGATCTGTGCGATCTCTACGGCGGAGAGCTTTTCTTCGAGGAAAAGATGGTTGAAGATCGTGCCGATCAGCACCTCAAAAGCTGCGGAGGAGCTGAGACCGCTGCCGGGAAGAACGGTGGAGCGGATGGCGGCATCAAAGCCTTGCAGCTTTGCGCCCCTCTGAGAAAATGCCGCGGCAACGCCCCGGACAAGGGCGGCGGTAGTGCCAAATTCTTCTTCATTTACCTCCAGGTCAGATAGAGAAACGGTAAACTCCGGGTATCCCTCGGAGCGGATGCAGATA
>JAZSAB010000135.1:0-3294 GCA_045601675.1 Faecousia sp. | reverse complement strand
AAAACAGACTGCCTGCATCACGGCCTGCGGTGGATTCCACCACATCCGCTACTTCAAAATCCGGTAAATCAGGGTCCATAATCAAAGTCCTTCGGCGACGGTGAGTATTTCCGGCTCCCCGTCGGTGATGAGTACAGTATTTTCATAGTGAGCCGAGAGCCTGCCATCGGCTGTTACGGTGGTCCAGCGATCCTTCAGGATCTGCACATCGTAGCCGCCCTCGTTGACCATAGGTTCGATGGCCAGGGTCATACCGGGGATCAGTCTTGGCCCACGACCGGGTGCACCGAAATTCGGTACTTCCGGTTCCTCATGGAGCTGCGCGCCTACGCCGTGACCTACGAAGGTTCGCACAACTGAAAAACCGTTAGACTCCACATACGTCTGGATGGCGTGGGAGATATCAGACACTCTGTGTCCTTTCGTTGCAAAGCGGATGCCCTCGAAGAAGCTCTGCTTTGTAACGTCAATAAGCTTTTTCGCCTGGGAGGAGATTTCTCCACAGGGATAGGTAGCTGCGCAATCTCCGTGAAAGCCCTTGTAGTAAGCGCCCACATCAATGGAAACGATGTCCCCGTCCTTCAGCACATAGCCAGAAGGAATGCCGTGGATCACCGTATCGTTGACACTGATACAGGTGCTTGCCGGGAAGCCGCCATAACCCAGGAACGACGGTTTTGCGCCCTGGCTGACAATAAAGTCGTGGACAGCTTTGTCGATACTCTTTGTGCTCACGCCCGGTCTTACCATTTCCCCTGCCAAAGCACGGGCTGCCGCGGTAATTTTACAGGCCTTACGCATGCACGCGAGATCTTTCTCACTTTTGATTGCGATCATACCGTTTCTCCTATCGCACGGAGGATGTCTGCAAACGCGCCTTCAATGGACTGGTCGCCGTTTACCAGGCGAAGCTTGCCTTGCTTACGGTAATAGTCCTTCAGTACTTCTGTGGTGCTGTGGTAGATGGCAAGGCGTCCTTTCACCGTTTCCGGTGTATCGTCCTTGCGAATAGCTACCTCGCAGCCGCACAGGTCGCAGATTCCTTCCTGTTTCGGAGGATTGGCAGTGATGTGATAGGTGGCGCCGCACTTGGTGCACACCCGGCGACCGGTCATCCGGCCTTCAATCACAGCATCGTCAATCTCTATAGAAACAACGTGGTCAATGGCAATGCCCATCTGCTCCAGAGCCTCCGCCTGGGCCAGGGTGCGGGGCACCCCGTCCAGGATAAAGCCGTTTTTGCAGTCGGGCTGGGCAGTACGCTCGGCGGTGATCTTTAAGACCAGTTCGTCGGATACCAGCTTGCCTTCGTCCATAGATTGTTTCACTTGTTTTCCTAACTCAGAGCCCTTTGCCATAGCCTCCCGCAGCATATTACCCGTGGAAATAGAGGGAATATTCAGACGGTTGACCAGCATTTCCGCTTGCGTTCCTTTACCTGCGCCGGGAGCGCCTAAAAGAATCAGCTTCATTTATGCCTCCAAATTAGTCCAGGAAGCCCTTGTAGTGACGCATCAGCATCTGAGCTTCCAGAGCCTTTACGGTCTCCAGTGCAACACCGACAACGATGATGATGGAGGTGCCGCCAATACCCAGGTTGGAAACACCGTCTACCAGGTTACCACCGATGATGGGCAGCAGAGCCACGACAGACAGGTATACAGCGCCGAACACCAGGATCTTGTTGATCACCTTCTTGATGAACTCAGCGGTGGGCTTGCCGGGACGGAAGCCGGGGATGAAGCCGCCGTTCTTCTTCAGGTTGTTGGAGATCTCCACGGGATCATACTGAATGGTGGAGTAGAACCAGCTGAAGAAGAAGATCATCAGGCCGTAAACAACAACATAGGTCCAGCTCTGAGAGCTCCATACGTTATTGTACCACCAGCCATCGTTGACACCGGTGAAGGCGCAGATGGTAGCGGGGATGGAGCAGATGGAAGACGCGAAGATGACGGGCATAACACCGCTCATTGCCACCTTGATGGGCAGGTTGGTGTTCTGACCGCCGTAGATCTTACGACCCACAACGCGCTTTGCATACTGAATGGGAATGCGACGCTCTGCGTCATTGATGAAGACGATGAATACGATCAGTGCAGCCATGATCACAGCGATGATCAGGGCAACCCACCAGGAAAGACCCAGCAGACGGCTCAGCATGCCGGGCAGACCGGCGATGATGTTGGCAAACAGGATCATGGAGATGCCGTTGCCGATGCCGAACTCGGTGATCTGCTCACCCATCCACATAACCACGGAAGAACCGGCGGGGAATGCCAGGATGATCACGATTGCGGGCAGGATGCCGTCGTCAGTGATAATGGACAGACCGTTACCGGCATAGCTCTTGAGCATGGTGTAGTAGGCAAAGCCCAGCAGAACGCCCAGAGCGACGGTGGTGTAACGGGTCAGACGCTCAATCTTCTTCTTACCTTCCTCACCCTCATCCTTGGACCAACGCTCCAGAGCGGGGATGGCAATGGTGAGAAGCTGGATGATAATGGAAGAGTTGATGTAGGGCTGAATGCCCAGCGCCAGTACGGACGCCTGTGCAAAGGCAGAGCCGGACATAGCGTTGTAAAGACCCAGGATGGTGTTGGACAGGGTGCTGTTGAAGTAATCTGCCAGCAGACCTGCATCAATGAACGGAACAGGGATCGCGTTGCCGATCCGGTAGATCAGCAGGATCATAACAGTGAAGATCAGCTTCTTGCGAAGCTCAGGGATCTTCCAAGCATTTCTCAGTGTGCTAAACACTTAGACCACCTCGGCCTTTCCGCCTGCCTGCTCAATCTTTTCCTTAGCAGACTCAGAGAAAGCCGCAGCCTTAACAGTGATCTTCTTGGTCAGGGTGCCGTTGGACAGAACCTTCAGACCGTAGGGGCAAGCATTCAGAATGCCCTTTTCGATCAGAGCAGCTGCATCAACAACAGCGCCATCCTCAAAGCGGTTCAGGACAGCCAGGTTGATGGCGGTCAGGGGCTTTGCAAAGATGTTGTTAAAGCCACGCTTGGGGATACGACGAGCCAGAGGCATCTGGCCGCCTTCGAAACCGATGCGGGTCTTGCCGCCGGAGCGGGCATGCTGACCCTTGTGACCACGACCGCCGGTCTTGCCGTTGCCGGAACCAGCACCGCGGCCCTTACGCTTGCCTACATGGGTAGAGCCAGCGACAGGAGAAAGTTCATGAAGCTTCATATCAATTCTCCTCCTTACTCAACTTCAGTGACCTGCAGCATGAAGCCGATCTTAGCGATCTTGCCGCGGGTCTGGGTGTTATCCGGCTGGATG
>JAZSAB010000134.1:0-8351 GCA_045601675.1 Faecousia sp. | reverse complement strand
CTGCAGATGGCTGCGGAGGACAAGATGGCATCCGTTATTGAAGAACTGCGCAACGCTGCCCCCTATGAAGACGGCACTCTTCCCGACGGTCACGATGCGGAGGGCGGCGCGGTCGTTGCCATCGATGTAAAAACCGGTCAGATCCTTACCTGCGCCAGCTACCCCACCTATGATCTGTCTACTTTCTTTGACGATTACGAAAAAATCGATGCCGACCCCTACAAGCCCCTCTTTAACCGGGCACTGTTGGGCACCTACCCTCCCGGCTCTACCTACAAGATGGTTATGGTCACCGCTGCCATTGAGAATAAGTATATCAACTCCGAGACCACTATCTACGACAAAGGTAAGTTTGATAAATACGGCGGTGGCTTCGCGGTGTACTGTCTTGCCTATGGACGAGGCTGGAGTCATGGTAATATCAACGCCGCCCAGGCACTGATGCACTCCTGCAACTACTTCTTCTACGAGCTGGGCGACCGGATGAAGATCGCACAGATTGATGAAGTGGCAAAGGGTTTTGGTCTTGGCGAGAAGACCGGCGTAGAGCTGCCCGAATATGTGGGTCACCGGGCAAATCCGGAAACCAGAAAAGAGCTGTACACCGGCGACGATGCCAACTGGTACTTAGGTCACCAGGTACAGGCTGCCATCGGTCAGTCCGACAACCGCTTCACTCCTATGCAGCTGGCAGTTTACACTTCCACTCTGGCAAACCAAGGTAACCGCTATAAGGCCACCTTCATGAGCCGTGTGGTCTCCTCGGATTACCGGGAGCTGCTGGCATCCAACGAAAAGACCCTTATGAGCCACATGGATATCTCCGACGAAACGTATAACTCCTACAAGGAAGGTATGCACTTGGTCGTCAGCAACGACTGGGGTACTGCTTACACCTTCTTCTACGACTACCCCATTAAGATCGCCGCAAAGACCGGCACTGCCCAGCACGATATCCCCGGCGCTTCCGACCACGGCGCATTCGTGTGCTTCGCGCCTCTGGACGACCCCCAGATCGCCATCGCGGTATACGTGGAAAAGGGCGGTCACGGCAACACTCTGGCAACGATCGCACGGGCGATGCTGGATGTGTACTTTGAAGTGGGCGAGATCGGCGATGTAACTACAAACGAGAACAAGCTCAGCTGATAGAGGTTTAAGCTATGGCAAATTATGCGATCGCAGATCTCTGCGTGGATATCCGCAGCCGCTACGAGCATCTTCCCCGTCTGTGCAGATCTTTTCTCGGCGCCCCCTCCGCCAAGGCGGATATCACCGTTTCAGTATCCGACAGCGACATTCAAAAAGAGCGGATGGCAGCCGAAAAAGACTTTTCCGACGGATATATCGAAAGCATCTGCGCCTACCGCAAGCTTTGCCTGCAGATGCCGAAATTCGACGGAATGTTCCTTCACTGCTCTTTGATCCGTGTCCACGACCGGGGCATCGCGTTTCTCGCCGTCAGTGGCACGGGTAAGACCACCCACACCGCCCTTTGGCAGCAGCTTTTAGGCGACAAGATGACCGTCATCAACGGCGACAAACCTATCCTGCGCCGTATTGATGATGTGTTTTACGGTTACGGCACGCCCTGGGCAGGAAAAGAGGGCGTTTACGAAAAGGACCGGGTCGCGATTACCGATCTGTGCTTTTTGGAGCGGGCGGAGGAAAATGCCTGCACGCCTCTTACTCCGGAGGAAGGACTCCACAAAATCGTGCATCAGGTGATCTTCCCGGAAGACGCAGCAGGCACAGAAAAGACTTTGGCACTATTGGACGGACTGCTGCGAAAATGCCGGCTTTGGCGCATCCGTTGCAATATGGATCTTAGCGCCGCCGAAACCGCATACAACACGATTTGTAAATAAGAGAACCCCCTACGGGAGTCCCGTAGGGGGTTCTTTTTTAGTCTAAGTTTTCACCCGCGTGGCGGAACTCGCTGTCCATAGGACTTTCGATGTCCGATTCGTTTTGGTATCTGCCGATGATCTTCGCCGCCAGGTCCACCGGCAGCAGCGTTCCCGCGCCGGCCACACAGCCGCCGGGACAAGCCATACCCTCCAAGAGGTAGCCGTCGTACTTGCCGGCCTTTGCCAGGGTAATGAGCTTTCTGCACTCCCGCAGACCCTCCGCCCGGGCGGTTTTGATCTCCATGTCCGGATTCGTCTTGTGAATGAGATCCGTCACTGCCTGGGCAACACCGCCGGACACCGCAAAACCCCGTCCGTAGGCGCTTGCCTGATTGAGGGTGTCGCCCTCTTCCATGGTTTCAAAGTCAATGTCTTTGGCCTGGAACATACCCTGCAGCTCCTCGAAGGTCAGCACGAAGTCCACATCGGAGCGAATATCGCTACGAATCGCCTCCAGCTTCTTCGCCGCACAGGGACCCACAAACACCACCTTGCAGCCGGGGTGCTGCTGCTTCATAAGACGGGCGGTGAATACCATGGGGGTCAGGGTCATAGAGATCTTATCCGTTTCACTGGGGAAGAGCTTATAGATCATAGAGTGCCAGGCGGGGCAGCAGGAGGTTGCCATATAATTCTGCTGGGAGGGAACTTTTTCCAAAAAGTCCTTGGCTTCCTCGATGGTACACATATCCGCGCCCACTGCGACCTCCGTCACCCGGTCAAAGCCCAGCTTTCTCATGGCGGTGGTAAAGCGCTCGGGGGTTGCGTTCTTGCCGAACTGACCGGCAAAGGCGGGAGCGACAATGGCAATGACCTGATCGCCCTTTAAGATGGATTGGATCACCTGGAAGATCTGACCCTTATCAACGATTGCGCCGAAGGGGCAGCTGACCAGGCACATACCGCAGGAAACGCACTTATCCTGGTTGATGGTTGCTCTGCCGTGCTCATCGGATACAATAGCATCCATACCGCAGGCAGCCTGACAGGGGCGCTCTAAGTGAATGATAGCGTTATAGGGGCATGCCTTTTGGCACTTGCCGCACTTGATGCACTTTTCCTCATCGATGTAGCTTCTGCCATTTACAAAGGAGATAGCGCCCTTGGGGCAGACCTTACGGCAGGATGCCGCCAGGCAATTCTGGCAGTGGGCTGTGACCTTATAGCTATTGGTGGGGCAAGCGTGACAGGCATAGGGAATGATGTTTACGAGGGGCGGCTCATAATACTGCTCCGCGATGGCAGCGTTGTCCATACCCTCGGTGATGAGCTGGCGGCTCTGCACCGGCTGCAGGGAAAGACCCATGGCAAGGCGGACACGCTCACCGGCAATGGCGCGCTCCAGGAAGATGGATTCCCGGTGCAGCGGCTGTTCGCCGGGGACGATCACAAAGGGAAGGTCCTCCGCCTTGGTGTAGTCGCCGCCGCTGTATGCCATTTTGGCAACCTCGGTAAATACGTTCTTTCGGATATCAGTAATAAGAGAGGGGATTCCACGCATGGGGATTTCTCCTTTCAGTTTGTTTTCTTAATTGCTTTTTTGAGCACCGGGACGATCAGCAGTGCGATGGCGCCGCCTGCCAGCGCAGTTACAAGCTGGGGCCAGGAGAAGGTTGCGGGCAGCACCTTCAGCATCGGCTCTTTCAGCACGCCTGCCGCCAGCAGAAGATCTGCCATAGTGCCGCAGACGATGACTACCATCAGCATATAAAGCACCACGAATTTGGAAAGGGCAGCAAGCAAAAGGTTAATGATCTTTTTCATCAGCTTTTCGCTGTCCTCCGCGTCCCGCAGCACCTGCACGAACACCGCGTTGCCTGCCATGATGGCGGGAACGGCAATGAGGTTGGGAGCGATGCCCAGCAGGAACGCAAAGATCGGCGAGAGAAACGCCACCGCCATGGCGCTGCCGGTTCCGATGAGCAATGTGGTAACCGCAAGCACCGCGTTGACGCAGGTGCCGGTAACGATCTGACCCAGGGGTTTTGTGATCCACTGCAGTGCGATCAGCAGCGCCAGCATCACCGCAGTTTGGGTCAGAAAAAGTAATTTCTTCTTCATAGTTGTCTCCTTCTCTGTCCGAGCCGGGGCAGGGACGGACTTTCCTCCTGGATCAGCAGCAACTCCGAAATAATGGAGTTGGAAAGCAGAAATCCGTTGGGGGTCAAGTGCCAGCGTCCGTCGTAGGTCTTCACCGCCAAATTGCGGCTGCGGAATTTCTCCAGCGCCCGTTCGATGGGCGCAAACGGCAGCTGATACCGTCTTTCATAGGTCTTGGGTTCTACACCGGAGGTAGTGCGAAGCTTCAGCATCAGATACTCCCCTGCCCGCTCCCGGACGGAAACCTCTTCCACATCCCGCAGGACCTGTCCGCCATTTCGTATGCCGTCGATATAGCCCTGCAGATCCCGGATGATGGCGAACCGCTGACCGCCAAAGTCGGAGCTGGCATCCGGACCGAAGCCCAGATACTCGCCGCCGTTCCAGTACTTAAGATTGTGCTTCGATACCGCGCCCTTGCGGCAGAAATTGGAGATCTCGTACTGCCGGTAGCCGTGCTGATGGAGGATATCGATGGCAGAAAGATACATATCCGCCTGGGTATCGTCATCGGCAAGGTTGCAGAATTCCTGGTATTCGTAGAGGGGTGTTCCCTCTTCCACTTTCAGTCCGTAGCAGCTGATATGCTCCGGGTGTAAAGACAAAACATTTTGCAGTGTCTTCTCCCAATCCTCTAATTTCTGTCCCGGAAGACCGTACATAAGGTCCAAAGAGAGATTCTTAAAGCCTGCCTTGCGGATACGCTGGACAGCCATCACCGCCTGGGCATAGCTATGGGGTCTTCCGATCTTTTTGAGGATCTCATCATCGTCGCACTGGACGCCAAGACTCACCCGGTTAAAGCCCTCGCTGCGCAGGCGCTTTAAGAGCTTGTCAGAAACAGAATCGGGGTTTGCTTCAAAGGTGATTTCCGCGTCGTTTGACACACGGAAACTGCGGCGGATGGTATTGAGGATCGCCGTCATACCCTCCGCGCCGAAAAAGGTGGGAGTGCCGCCGCCAAAATAGATGGTATCCACCTGGTAATCCGGTGCCAGGGCGCCTGCCTCCCGGATATGGGCGCAGATGGCATCCTGGTAGCTGTCCAGCACCGCATCCTCCCTGGTGGTCAGAGAGTAGAAATCACAGTACTGACACTTGCTGCGGCAAAAAGGAATATGCACATAGATCCCCAAAGGGGTTCGGGTCTTTGCTGAGAAAATAGGCATACTTGCCTCCTAAAAATCGTAGTTTAATCCTCGTCCAGCTTGAGGACCGCCATGAAGGCCTCGCTGGGTACGGACACCGTACCGAAGGTACGCATCCGCTTCTTGCCCTCTTTCTGCTTCTCCAGCAGCTTCTTCTTACGGGTAATATCGCCGCCGTAGCACTTGGCAAGCACGTCCTTACGCAGGGCCTTGATGGTCTCGCGGGCAATGATCTTGCCGCCCACCCCTGCCTGCACAGGGATCTCGAACTGGGCGCGGGGAATATTCTCCTTCAGCTTTTCGCAGATTTTTCTTGCCCGGGCGTAGGCGTTATCCGCAAAGAGGATAAAGCTCAGGGCGTCCACGATATCGCCGTTTAAGAGGATGTCCAGCTCCACGAGGCGGCTGGGACGGTAGCCGATGAGCTCATAGTCCAGAGAGCCGTAGCCACGGGTACGGGACTTGAGGGCATCGAAGAAATCGTAAATGATCTCGTTGAGGGGCATTTCATAGTGCAGCTCCACGCGGTTGGCATCGAGATACACCATATCCTTAAATTCACCCCGGCGCTGCTGGGCAAGCTCCATAATGTTACCCACATACTCCTGGGGCGCAATAAGATTTACCTTGGCAAAGGGCTCTTCCGCCAGCTGGATCTCCATAGGATCGGGGTAGTCCAGGGGTGTATAGACCATCATCACATCGCCGTTTGTCTTCGTAATACGGTAGACAACGTTGGGGGCGGTGGTAATCAGGTCCAGATTGTATTCTCTCTCCAGGCGCTCCTGGATGATCTCCATATGGAGAAGTCCCAAGAAGCCGCAGCGGAAACCGAAGCCCAGGGCGATGGAGCTTTCCAGCTCGTAGGACATGGATGCGTCATTGAGCTTCAGCTTTTCCAGTGCCTCCCGGAGGTCCTGGTACTTTGCGCCGTCTGCCGGATACACACCGGAGAAGACCATAGGCTGTACAGGACGGTAGCCGGGCAGAGGCTCGGAAGCGGGATTTTCTACGGTGGTAATGGTATCGCCCACCTGGGTATCCGCAACGGTCTTGATGGAAGCGGTGATATAGCCAACCTCGCCCGCGCCCAGAGCGTCGCTGGGCAGAAGTCCGTTGGGACTCATAGTGCCGACCTCCACTACCTTATAGACAGCGCCGGTCGCCATCATCTTAATGTCCATACCGGGCTTTACGATGCCCTGCTTGATGCGGGTGTAGACGATGACGCCACGGTAGGAATCGTACTGGCTGTCGAAGATCTGCGCCTGCAGAGGGGCTTCCCGGTCGCCGGCAGGGGCGGGAACATCCCGGACCACCATCTCTAAAACAGAGTGGATGTTAATGCCGTTTTTCGCGGAGATCTCAGGAGAATCCTCCGCGGGAATACCGATAATATCCTCCACCTCAGCCTTTACCTCCGCCGGTCTTGCGGAAGGCAGGTCGATCTTGTTGATCACCGGCAGAACTTCCAAGCCAGCATCGATAGCAAGGTAAGTATTGGCAAGGGTCTGCGCCTCCACGCCCTGGCTGGCATCCACCACCAAGATTGCGCCTTCGCAGGCGGCAAGAGAGCGGCTGACCTCATAGTTAAAGTCCACGTGACCCGGCGTGTCGATGAGGTTGAGGGCATAGGTCTCCCCGTCGTCGGCGGTATAGTGGAGGGTTGCGGCAGTCGCCTTAATGGTAATGCCACGCTCCTTTTCCAACTCCATGGAGTCTAACATCTGCTCCGCGCGGATGCGCTGGTCGATGGCGTTACACTCTTCCAAAAGTCGGTCCGCAAGGGTGGACTTGCCGTGGTCAATATGGGCAATGATGGAAAAATTTCTGATTTTGGAAAGGTCTGTCATAAGATACACCTCTGTCTATTTCCGGCCCGGTTTCGCATCCCACTTGGGCGCAGACTCAGGCATTTTACTTCAACATACAGTATAGCGTTTTTTTGCCAAAAAGTAAACTGTATCTTTTTGCAAATTTCCGGGAATACTGTCTATCGCAGCGACAAAAAAGCATCAAACTCACGAAATTATAAAAAATTTTTCTAAAAACCCTTGTCAAAAAGCAAGAATCCGGGTATAGTCGTACGGAATATGCCAAATAGAGAGGGATCACTTACAATGAGTAACGCAAAAAAGACACCCAAAACCCCCGAAGAGCTCCAGGCCACCCTGCAGGCGCTGATCGCCCAGGGCAAAAAGGACGGCGTGATCCACGCATCCGAGCTCAGCGCTCAGCTGGAAGGCTTTGACCTGTCCGCGGAGCGGATCGAGGAGATCTACGACAGCTTCGAGGCTATGAACATTCAGGTGGTCAGCAGCGATCTGGACCTGGATCTCGGCGACGATGTGGAGCTTGTGCTGTCCGAGGACGAGGACGACATCGACCTGAGCAGCGTGGAAGATGAAGAACTGGTCGACCCTGTGGACCTTGCCGCAGAGTATAACCTGGACGACCCGGTGCGTATGTACCTGAAGGAGATCGGTCAGATCCGACTTCTATCCGCTGAGGAAGAAGTGGAGCTTGCCAAGGCCGTTGCCGAGGGTGACCAGACCGCGAAGAATAAGCTCACCGAGGCAAACCTCCGCCTGGTGGTCTCCATCGCAAAGAAGTACAGCGGTCGCGGTCTGCACATTCTGGACCTGATTCAGGAGGGCAACACCGGCCTTATCCGCGCCGTAGACAAATTCGACTGGACAAAGGGAAACAAATTCTCTACATATGCCACCTGGTGGATCCGTCAGGCCATCACAAGAGCCATTGCGGATCAGGCACGAACCATCCGTGTGCCGGTGCATATGGTGGAAGTCATCAACAAGGCTACCCGCTGCAACCGTAAGCTGGTGCAGGAATTAGGTCGTGAGCCTACTGTAGAAGAGATCGCCGCAGAGCTGAATCTGCCTGTGGAAAAGATCATTGAGGCAAACCGCACCGCTGCGGATACCCTCAGCCTGGATACCCCCGTGGGCGACGAGGAAGATACCTCCATCGGCTCCTTCGTAGAAGACGAGCGCACCCCCGGTCCCCCTCCCGCCCCCTCCAACGCTTTGCTTGCAGAGGCGCTGAAGGAGATCCTGGACACCCTGACCGAGCGTGAAGCCGATGTTCTGCGTATGCGTTTCGGTATGTACGACGGTCGCTCCCACACCCTGGAGGAAGTGGGTCAGATCATCGGCGTTACCCGTGAGCGTAT
>JAZSAB010000133.1:0-4152 GCA_045601675.1 Faecousia sp. | reverse complement strand
AAGCTTGAATATTTGAAGCCCGCCGGATCTGTAAAGGACCGGGTTGCCCTTTCCATGATTTTGGAAGCGGAGGAAAAGGGTCTTCTCAAGGAAGGCTCGGTGATCATCGAGCCCACCTCCGGCAATACCGGCATTGGTCTTGCCTGCGTAGCCGCGGGACGGGGCTACCGGACCATCATCGTAATGCCCGACAGTATGTCCCTGGAGCGCCGTCAGCTGATGGCGGCATACGGGGCAGAGCTTGTGCTGACTCCCGGCAGTGAGGGAATGAAAGGCTCTATTAAAAAGGCAAAAGAACTGGCTGCCCAGATTCCCGGCAGTTTCATTCCCGATCAGTTTTCTAATCCCGCCAACGCATTGGCACATTATAAGACCACGGGTCCCGAAATCTATGCCGACACCGACGGAAACGTGGATATTTTCGTAGCAGGCATCGGCACCGGCGGCACCATCACCGGTGTAGGTCGGTATCTGAAAGAGAAGAATCCCCAGGTAAAGATCGTAGGCGTCGAACCTGCCTCTTCCCCCCTGCTGACGAAAGGCACTGCCGGTCCTCACGGCATCCAGGGCATCGGCGCAAATTTCGTTCCCGATGTGCTGGACAGAAGTATCTTGGATGAGGTGATCACCGTCACCGAAGAAGAAGCTTACGCCGCAGGTCGGCTTGCGGGAAGCAAAGAGGGCATCGTTGTAGGCATCTCCGCAGGCGCCGCTCTTCACGCCGCGATTGACTTAGCAAAGCGTCCGGAAAACAAGGGAAAAACCATTGTGGCGCTGCTGCCGGACACGGGGGACCGGTATCTATCCACCCCTATGTTTGGCTGACATCTCCGGGCATAGCCAGCAGCAGAGGATACAAGGAGTCCTCTTCTTCGATCTCTTCCCAGTATCCGAAATTCCGGCAGCGGAAGCGGTTGGCGCGCTCTAAAATCACCGTTTGACTTCCGTCGCAGTAGGTAAGCCAAATCTCGCAGCTATCTCCGGCGATCTTTTCCGGATCTGTTTCCGGTCTTCCGCGAAAGGATTGGAGCCGCAGGCACATCAAGAGATTTCTCAGTTTATCCGGATGGTCATAGGTGCGCTGCAAAAGCGCTCCGTTATGCTCATAGCTTACCTGGGCTTTTACCACAATATTTCTCGGCGCTGCATCTTTTTCGCAGCCGCAAAGCAGAAAAAGAAGCGCCGCCATAAGTGCAAAAATGGCTTTTTTCATAATCCACACCTCAATCATAGGGTGTGGATTATTTTTTATATTATCTGCGGTAAAATCCGAAAAATAACCGCAAAGCTTCCGTTTTTCACAACATTTAACAAAAAAGTGCAGCCGCTTTTGCGACTGCACTTTTTGCATTATTTCACGATTTTTGTGCTTAGGACCTTGCCGTCTTTGATACGCAGGATATATGCGGTGGCATTCCCCTTGCTGTCCTTAACGGTGACGCGCAGGTAATCCTTCTTATAGTCCTTGCTGGAATGCTTTATCCAAAATTCGCCCCAAGTATGTTCATAGGAAGAATAAGGATTCTTGAAGTCCTTTGTTTCGGATTTTTCAATCAAATAAGTGTAATTTCCTGTGCCGCCCTTCGGCTTGAAGGTAAGATCCATCTTGTAAGGGAAGCGCTCTCCCTTAAGATAGGTATGCTTAACCTTAATCGTCGCCGTAACGGTAGGCTTACTGAGCTTCAGCGTGACCGTCTTTGTCTTGACGGTATTGCCATACTTATCAGTGATCTTGCAGTAGACCTTGCGGCCGTTTGTCTTGGAGGTCATCTTTACAGAATAGGTACTGCTCTTGGCGGAGGAAAGCTTCTTGAACTTCTTCGTACCCTTGTTGGCGTAGTACCACTGGTACTTGAGGCCGTCACCGGTTGCCTTTACGGTGACCTCCGCCTTCTGTCCGGACATCGCCTTGACGGTGGTGGCAGGCTGCTTGGTGATCTTTGCTTTCTTCTTGATGGACAGGGTCACGGTCTTGGACTCTACAGTATTTCCGTATTTGTCGGAAACGAAGCAGACCACCCGGCGACCGTTATTTTTGGAGGTCATCTTTACCTTATAGGTGTTGCCGGTGACCTTTGTCAGAGGGATCATCTCATCGGAACCCTTGTTCATATAGTACCAGTTGTACTGCAGACCGGAGCCGGAAGCTTTCAGGGTAACCGTTGCGTACTTACCGGAGGAGACCTTCACGCTCTTGGGCTGTTTGGTGATCTTCAGCTCCCGCATCATCGTAAAGGTCACAGGCTCTGTTTTCACGGAGTTTCCGAACTGGTCGGTGATGACGCAGTAGACCCGGCGACCGTTTACCTTGGAGGACATTTTTACCGTATAGGTATCGCCCTTAGCAGACTTAATGCGGGTATATTTCTTGCTGCCCTTCTTGGCATAGTACCACTTATAGGTAAGGCCTGTGCCCTCGGCGCTTACGGAGGCGTAAGCCTCGTGACCGCTGGGTACTTCCATAGAATCGGACTGATAGATGAGATGTACCGGGTAACCCAGGGTTACTGTCTTGGAGGTGGCGGTGTAGCCGTACTGGTCGGTAACCACGCAGTAAACACGGCGACCGCTTACATTATAGCCCATCTGCACGGAGTAGGTGCTCTCGGTAACATTGGCGGGAATAAAGGAGGTCTGTCCCGCGTCGGCATAGTACCACGCGTAGGAAAGTCCGTCGCCGGTTGCCTTTACGGACACCGTGGCCATAGAGCCAATCTCCGCGGAAACAGGCTTCGGCTGACCGGTGATCACCGCGCCGCTTGTAAGCTTCAGGGTAACGGTATTAGACTGGACGGCATTGCCGTACTTATCGGTAACCACGCAGTAGACACGGCGACCGTTTACCGCAGAAGACATCGTGACGGCATATGTAGCGGAGGTACCGCCGGAGACCTTTGCGAATTTGCTTGCGCCCTTGTCGGCATAGTACCACTGGTACTTGAGGGTATCGCCGGTGGCGGTGATGCCGACCTTAATGGCGGTCTTATCCTTGACGGTCACATTTTCCGGCTGCTTGATGATGGTTGCGGGGGCGATCTTCATCACCACCGTGTCAGACTGCACGCTGTAACCGTAGGAATTGGTGACCACACAGTAGACCTGGGTGCCGGAGAGTGCCTGGGTCATAGTAAAGGCGTATGTGCTTCCGGCGCAGGGATCCTTCTGGAAGCTGCCGCCGGGCTTCTTCACATACCAGGTGTAGGTAACATTTGCGCCGTTGGCGCCTACGGTCACGCTGGCAGGTGTGCTCTCTTTTACCAGGGCATCCGTAGGCTGCTGATAAATTCTTGTAATGTAGGTCTTTTTGCAGTAGATCCACTCACAACCGCCGTAGGTCTGGATATTATTAAAGCTTTCCGGCGTGCCGGTATAGAAGATGCCGGGGGCGTCCGCATCGTCAAGACCGGGACAGCCATTGAAGGTGTATGTGCCGATCTTCCGCAGGTTCTTGCCGATGGTCAGGCTCTTCAAATTAGGACAGTTCTTGAATACCCAACCGCCCAAGGTCTGAACACTTTCCGCCAATTCCACAGCGGTCAAATTGGGCAGGTTGCAGAAAATACAGTCACCGATGCCCGTAACGCCTTCTTTCACAACGACACGGCGAACGCTGGAACGATAGTTGAGCCAAGGGCTGGATTGCTCATTAAAATAATTTGTAAGACCCTTGCCCCAAACCGTCAAAAGACCCGTATCATCCAGCTCCCAGTATAGATTCTCTCCCAGCTGGGGATAGGAATCCGGGGTGCCGCTGGCAACAGTTGCCGCGTCCGCATTTACCGGCAGGACGAAAAGGCAAAGCGCCAAAAGAAAAGCTGTGCTTAGGGAAAGCAAAAACTTCTTCATAAGAACCTCCCATATTATAGAAAATCTCGATTTCTATTATATGGTAACCGGTGAGGAAAAGCAAGAAAAATCCCCACAGAGTTTCCTCTGTGGGGAGAAAATTACAGTTCACAGTTGTTGACGGTTCTGGGGAACGGGAGAACATCGCGGATGTTACCCATGCCGGTCAGGTACATCACGCAGCGCTCGAAGCCGAGACCGAAACCGGCGTGACGGGCAGAGCCGTACTTACGCAGATCCATATAGAAATCGTAATCGGCGGGGTTCATGCCCAGCTCCTCGATACGGGACTTGAGGATATCGTAA
>JAZSAB010000132.1:0-7470 GCA_045601675.1 Faecousia sp. | reverse complement strand
TTGGTCTGTCCGGCGGTCCCGGAAGCAGCCAAAAACGCCTTATGCTTGCAAGGAAACTGGAGTTTCCGGAAAACATCAGCGCAAATGCCCTTCTGCAGGCGCTGAATTTACTGATTGACTTAGAACAACTCCGCGCAATGGTTGCGGAATTGGAGAATACAAATGATTGACATTCAAGTAAAAAACTTAACAAAGTTTTTTGTGATCGGTGAGAACCTCCTGGAGGACTTGAGCTTTCAGATCCAGGAAGGGGAGTGCGTGGCGATCCTCGGCCGAAACGGCTGTGGAAAAACGACGCTCCTGAAGATTCTCACCGGTGAGATGGACTACGACAGCGGCGAGGTCTATGTAAACCCACACAAAAGAATGGGACTTATTTCGCAGATTCCCAAGTTCCCCCAGGGGTATACCGTAGAAGACGTGCTGCGCTCCGCCTTTGCGGATCTTCACAAAGTGAAGAAGCAGATGGAGGAGCTGGAAAAGCAAATGGGCAGCGCCGCGGATGCGGAGCAGCTCCAGCGCTATGACGCCCTCTCCAATCGTTTCCAGTCCGGAGGCGGCTATGAGATGGATGTGCAGGTGGACAAGATCTGCAACGGACTTGGCATTACAGGCGCCCAGCGTGACCAGATGTTCGACAGTCTTTCCGGTGGCGAGAAGACCCGGGTAAATCTTGCCCGCCTGCTGCTGGAAAAGACCGATATTTTGCTGCTGGACGAGCCCACCAACCACCTGGATCTTCGCAGCGTGGAATGGCTGGAAAGCTACATCAACAGCTTTAAGGGCACGGTCCTGACCATCTCCCACGACCGGTATTTCCTGGACCGGGTTGCCGACCGTGTTATCGAGATTGTAGACGGTCACGCGGAGTTCTACTCTGGTAACTATTCTTTCTATATCGATGAAAAGCAGGCGCGCTTTGACCTGCAGATGAAGCACTACGAGCAGGAGCAGGCGAAGCTGAAGCAGCTTGGCTTTACCGTGGAGCGTATGAAGGGTTGGGGTATTAACAACCGCACGCTCTACCGCCGTGCTATGTCTATTCAGCACCGTATGGAGCGGATCCGTAAGACCGAAAAACCCAAAACCGAAAAGACCATGAAGGCAAGCTTCGGTGAAAAAGAATTTTCCGGCGATGTGGTGTTCCAAATTAAGAATATGGAGAAGTCCTTCGAGGAACGTACACTTTTTTCGGATGTGGAACTTCGTGTGGAGGGCGGCGAGCGCATTGCGCTTCTTGGTGATAACGGTACGGGAAAGTCCACCTTCATAAAGTGCCTGTTGGGAGAAGAACCGTTCCATGGAAAGCTCCAGTTTGGACCTACTGTGAAATGGGGGTATCTGCCCCAGATCATTCATTTTGAGCATCCTGAGCGTACTCTTTATGACACCATGCTCTATGAAAAAAACTGCACCCCGCAGACCGCCAGAGACCGCCTGGGCGCCTTTATGTTCCAGGGCGAAGATGTGTTCAAGTTGGTGGGAAATCTTTCCGGTGGCGAGCAGTCGCGGCTGCGGCTGTGTATGCTGATGGACGAGAAGATCAATATGCTCGTTCTCGACGAGCCGACGAACCACCTGGACATCGCGTCCCGTGAGTGGGTGGAGGCTGCCATTGAGGAATTCGAGGGCGTACTGTTGTTCGTTTCTCACGACCGCTATTTCATCGAGAAATTTGCGGAGCGTATTTGGCTTTTAGAGGATGGAAAGATCCGTGATTTTAAGTGCGGCTACACCAAGTACCGCTCCATCCTTGAGCACGAAGCTGCCCAAAAGCAGCCTGTGGTTTCCCAGCCGAAACCGAAAAAGGAAAAACCAAAGGGCGGCACGAAAGAAGCCGAAAAGCTGGTTCGCCGTTTGGAGCGGGAGATCGAAAAGCAGGAGCAGTCCATTGCAGATTTAGACACCGCTATGGACGCCGCAGCTGCGGACTACCAGGAGCTGACGCGCCTTCTTGCGGAAAAGGAAAAGGAAGAGCAGCTTCTCATGGAGCTTATGGTGCAGTGGGAGGAGGCACAGGAATGCCTGAACTGACCTACCGTACCGCGCAAGCGGAAGATATTCCCGTCATTTTCTCGCTGAGTAAGGACCTTATTGACCGATATGAGGATCTATCCAGCATTGACTACGAAAAAGTTATGGCGTGGATGGAGAAGAAGATTCGCAATAATATTGGGCAGTATACCTGCATCTTTATGGGTGAAACTAAGGTGGGATATTACTGCTTTACTAAGGATGGGCTCCAGTGGGAGCTGGATGATCTTTATATCCTGCCGCAGTTTCGCAGTAGAGGAATCGGCAGACAGGTGTTGAAGAAATGCCTTTCGTCTGCGGACGCGCCCGTGTTTCTCTATGTGTTTACCGCCAATACCGGAGCGATCCGTCTTTATGAGAGAATGGGTTTTCGGGAAACGGAAACAGTTTCTCCAACAAGAAAAATCCTGCGCTGGGAAGGTTGACATTGCGGTTTTGCAGTCCTATAATAGCCTAAGTGATATTATTTAAGGAGCGATAGAAATGAGTTCTTGTAATGGAAATTGTTCCACTTGCGGCAGTGATTGCGCAGATCGTAAGCAGGAGAGCCTGCTTGCCCAGCTCAATCCCAAGGCAAGTGTAAAAAAGGAAATTGCAGTTGTGTCGGGTAAGGGTGGCGTTGGTAAGTCCACAGTCACTTCTATGCTGGCGGTTGCTATGGCGCGTAAGGGTAAGCGCGTTGGCGTTTTGGATGCGGACATTACCGGTCCTTCCGCGCCTACCGCCTTTGGTGTAAACGAGTGCCGTGGCGCCACGGAAGACGGTCTATATCCCGCACTCACCACCGGTGGCATCCAGGTGATGTCCATTAACCTCTTGCTGGATAACTCCACAGACCCCGTTCTGTGGCGCGGTCCGGTAATCGCCGGCGCGGTCAAGCAGTTCTGGACTGATGTGATCTGGGAAGATGTGGACTATCTGTTTGTGGATATGCCTCCCGGAACCGGTGATGTACCTCTGACGGTGTTCCAGAGCCTGCCTGTGGATGGCGTGGTCATCGTTACCAGCCCCCAGGATCTGGTGTCTATGATTGTCTCCAAGGCTGTAAAGATGGCAAATATGATGCACATTCCCGTTCTCGGCTTCGTAGAAAACTACAGTTATCTTGAGTGCCCGGATTGCGGTAAGCGCATCCAGGTCTTTGGAGAAAGCAAGCTTCCGGAGGTCGCGGATGCATTCAAGCTTCCCATCCTGGCGCAGCTTCCCATTGATCCCAGCGTTGCAGCTTCCTATGACAGCGGTATGATGGAGACCGTCAACACTGATGCAGTAGAAGGCGTCATTAAAGCAATCGAAAATATGTAAGAAAAACCGCCCCCACCGGTTTCGGTGGGGGCGATTAGCATATAAATCAGTCGGTGGTGTAGTTGTCGAAATAACCCTGGATATAGACAACAGGCGTACCCTTGTCACCGGAGCCGGAGGTCAGATCGCAAAGAGAGCCGATAAGATCGGTAAGGCGGCGGGGCGTGGTGCCCTGAGCAGCCATATTGCCAACCAGGCTGGAGCCGTCCTTCTTCTGGATCTGCCCCTTGATGGCATCCTGAAGGGCCTTGCCGGACAGATTTGCGAAATCGTTATCTGCCAGGTACTTCATCTTCAGCTCGTTGGGTGTGCCCTCGAGACCTGCGGTGTAAGCAGGGGAGACCACGGGGTCAGCCAGCTCCCAGATCTTGCCTACGGGGTCCTTAAAAGCACCGTCGCCGTAGACCATGACTTCAATGTGCTTGCCGGTGACTTCCAGAAGCCGTGCCTGGATGTCTTCAACCAGGTCCTGGCAATCTCTGGGGAAGAGCTTTACCTTGTCTTCAGTGGACTTGTTGGAACCCAGCAGTCCGTAGCGAGCGTTATAACCGCTGCCGTTAATGGGAGCGTTCATGATCTCGTCCATACCGTAAACACGCTCTGCGCCGGCAGCAACCAGCAGACGCTTGGTGCGGGCGCGGGTGTGAATATCGCAGTTGAGAACATTCTTGGTGTAGTTGAGGATGGCTCTGGGATCATTTGCGAACACAAACTCCACCTCAGCACCGCAGCTGCGGACCAGCTCACCGTAGTATTCTACATAGTCAACGCCGGTGAAGGGGTGCTTTTCATAACCGAAGTACTCGCGGTAAGTCTTCTCGTCCAGGACATCCTTATAAGGATCCACATTGTGCGCATCCATCATATCCCAGCTGATCAGGTGGTTGCCCACTTCATCAGAGGGGTAGCTGAGCATAATGATGACCTTCTTGCAGCCCTTTGCGATACCGCGCAGGCAGATAGAAAAACGGTTACGGCTGAGGATGGGGAAGATAACACCCACGGTCTCACCGCCAAATTTGTTACGAACATCCTGTGCAATGGTATCCACATCCACGTAGTTGCCCTGTGCGCGGGCTACGATGGATTCGGTCATTGCAACAACGTCGCGGTCACGGGGAGAAAGACCGTCTTCCTTCATTGCATCCTGGATACAACCGGTAACGATCTCAACAAGATCATCGCCTTCGCGAATGATGGGAGCACGGATACCCATAGAAACAGTACCAATCATCCGGCTCATAGTAACACTTCCAATCTAATTAGTATAGAGCAAGGTTTGCCTTACCGTATCATTATAATACAGTGATGTGCATTTGTAAAATAAAAAATTTCAGAAAATAAAGAAAAATTACAGAAATCTGCCCATAAGATACCAAATCAACACCAAAACAAGCAACAGGGGAATATAAGCAATCAGCGCTGCGGTTGCGATAGAGATAGCAGCAATGCCAAAGTGCTCAAGCGCAAACACAATGCCGGATAAAATGGCTGTAGTAACCACGGCCTTTGTGATCTGCTTGCCCACGATGTTAGCAAAGAAGAAAGTGTAAAGGGCAGCAATGATGGGGTTTACTGTGGTGAGCGCCAGCCCAACCAGGAACTTCAGTGCGCCAGTCAGCAGCATCAGCAGCAGGATTGCAAGAACGATGATTGCGGAGTATGCCATAATGCCCTCAGGCAGGTAAGCAACCAGCAGGTTGGTGACGATCAAATGCAGGATCATTGCCAGGGCAATTGTCAGAATGCGCAGCAGGATCCAAACAAAGATATTCTTTCCCTTGGGGATCCATCTGTCGAGAATATTCATGAGAAATGCCAAAATGATCACATTCACAAGCTGCGTGCAGATGACAGGAAACTCCGATACGCTAAAGGAGAAGAAATGCAGCATCTCACCCTGAAAGGAAATAAGGGGAAGGGGAGCGAGGAAATTCTGTAACGGCAGATCCAGTGTGTGCAGTACGATCGCGATGGCATAGATCATAACAATACCGATCACAGAAGAGGCTGCTCCGCCCAATGTGGAGTGCTTGCCAAATACCAGTCTTCCTACGACACCCAGCAGAAGCAGCCCGATTACCACAATACCTGCGGTGATCAGATAATTAGGCAGTGTAATGCCGTGGGAAGCAATGGTTTCAAAAAACTTTTCCATAAATGAAACTCCTTAGAATGGAAACAGCCGCCAGATACTGGCGGCTGTTTTGTATGTGAAGTGTAAATTACTTCAGCTCTGCGGTAGCGCCAGCTTCCTTCAGCTCGGCAACCAGCTTCTCTGCGTCTTCCTTGGAGATAGCTTCCTTCAGGGTCTTGGGGCAGTTGTCAACCAGATCCTTAGCGTCCTTCAGGCCCAGGCCGGTAGCAGCGCGGACAACCTTGATGACGTTCAGCTTGGAAGCGCCGGCATCCTTCAGGATGACGTCGAACTCGGTCTTCTCTTCAGCAGCCTCAGCGGTAGCAGCAGCGGGTGCAGCAACAGCAGCAGCAGCGGCGGAAACGCCGAAAACTTCTTCCAGGGTGTGGACCAGTTCGGACAGCTCCAGAACGGTCAGGGTCTTTACTTCCTCTACGAGAGCAGTGACTTTTTCACTAGCCATTGTAATAATCCTCCTAAATTGTGTTTAATGTGTGTTTTTTGAATGAATTAGGCTTCTGCGTCAGCAGCGGGAGCCTCGGTAGCCTCAGCGGGAGCTTCGGCGGGTGCTTCGGCGGGAGCCTCAGCGGTCTCAGCAGCGGGAGCGGGCATTGCGCCACCCTCCTCGACCTTGATACGGATCTGATCCAGAACGAAGGCCAGGCTGGAGATGGGTGCCAGGAAGGTACCCAGAACAGAAGCGACCAGAGCGTTCTTGCTGGGCAGTTCGCTGAAGCCGGTCAGCTGCTCTGCGGACAGAACGCTGCCTTCGACGATGCCACCCTTGATGGAAAGAGCGATCTTGTTCTTCTTAGCGAACTCGGCGACGATACGAGCGGGAGCAATGGGGTCGCCGGTGGTGGAAGCCATAGCGGTGGTGCCGTTGAGGATCTCGTCGAAGTCGTAGCCACAATCCTTGGCTGCGAAACGGGTCAGAGTATTCTTAACAACGGTGTACTCCACTTCAGCTTCACGGAACTGCTTACGCAGGGCGGTGTCCTGAGCAACGGTGATACCCTTGTAGTCCACGAAAACCACGGAAGTAGCTTCCTTGATCTTACCGGACAGAGCTTCAACCACTGCCTTTTTGCTCTCAAGAACCTTTGCGTTGGGCATGTGTGTTTTCACCTCCGAAAATAAAAAGTGTCTTCCTGCCAGAAGACAGAAAGACACGCAGAAAGCTTATCAGCGCACCTCGGCAGGACTTACGGCATAGCCACCTGCTGTCTTTGGCAACTTTGATACTATAGCAAAAACCCCTTGGTTTGTCAAGGGGTTTTTGTAAAATATTTTAAATTTTAGATATACTTGCTGGTAGTGACCTTAACACCGGGGCCCATGGTGGAAGCGACGGTGCAGGAACGGATATACTGACCCTTAGCTGCAGCGGGCTTAGCCTTAACAACAGCATTCATCAGAGTGTCCATGTTCTCGCCCAGCTTCTCGGGACCGAAAGAAACCTTGCCGATGGGGCAGTGGATGATGTTGGTCTTGTCCAGACGGTACTCGACCTTACCAGCCTTGATTTCCTTAACGGCAGCGCCAACATTGGGGGTAACGGTGCCTGCCTTGGGAGAGGGCATCAGACCCTTGGGGCCCAGAACCTTACCCAGACGGCCAACCAGGCCCATCATGTCGGGGGAAGCAACAACAACATCGAATTCGAACCAGTTTTCCTTGGTGATCTTCTCGACCAGCTCCATGCCGCCAACATAGTCAGCGCCAGCAGCTTGAGCCTCTTCGACCTTGGCGTCCTTAGCGAACACCAGGACACGGCGGGTCTTGCCGGTGCCGTTGGGCAGAACGACAGCGCCACGAACCTGCTGGTCTGCATGACGGGAGTCAACACCCAACTTGATATGCAGCTCGACGGTCTCGTCGAACTTAGCGGAAGCACCCTTCACAACCAGATCCAGGGCCTCGCTGGGATCATACTGAACAGAGCGATCAATCAGCTTGGCGCTCTCTTGATATTTTTTACCTCTAAACACTTG
>JAZSAB010000131.1:0-19327 GCA_045601675.1 Faecousia sp. | reverse complement strand
CCCTGTAAAACACGCCCCGCAGCGATAAAAGCTGCGGGGCTCTTCATTTTTTACAAAGTGTTCACATTCATTCGGTTGCATCCGCGGTCATATCGTGTTATGCTACCATCATAAATTCGGATACTATCCCATTTTAAAGGAGTACACTATGTCGAAATTTAGTGTGAAGAAGCCGCTGACCGTATTTGTGGCGGTGATCGCAGTGCTGGTGCTGGGCGTGATAGCATACCTCAACATGACCCCGGACCTGCTGCCCAACATCGATTTCCCCTATGTTATGATCATGACCACCTACCCCGGCGCAAGTCCGGAGAAGGTGGAATCGGAAGTCTCCAAGCCCCTGGAGCAATCTATGGCATCCATTGCCCACATTAAGGAGATCACCTCCACCTCCTCGGAAAGCTACAGCATGCTGATGCTGGAATTTGAGGAGGGCACCAACTTAGACACTGCGGGTCTTGACATCCAGCAGGCGATCACCGCCCTCCAGGGAACCTGGGACGAGATGATCGGCGCGCCCTATGTGCTGAAGATCAACCCCTCCCTGCTGCCGGTCATGGTAGCGGCGGTATCCAACGAGGGAATGGATAACATCGCCCTGACCCAGTACCTGGACGAAACACTGCTTTCCAAATTGGAAGGCATCGCCGGTGTGGCAAGAGTCAGCACCAACGGCACGATCCATCAGCAGCTCCATATTGTGCTGGATCAGAAGAAGATCGATGCGCTCAACAAGAAGATCGCCGACACCATCAACGAGCAGATGGACAGCGCCCTGGAAGATCTTACGAAGTCCAAGGAAGACCTGCTCTCCGCCCAGCAGCAGATGGCTGCGGGAAAGGCGCAGCTGGAGTCCGGCAAAACGGAAATGAGCCAGCAGATGGCCGCCGGTGAAACGGAGCTTTCCAAGCAGCTTTGGCAGCTTTATGATGCCAAGGGAAAGCTGGAAACCACCCTTTCCCTGCTGAAGGGTCTGCAGTCCGGTCGGGACGCGCTTTTGAAGCCCATCCGGGAAACCGAGGCAAAGCTGAAAGAACTCACCAAACTGATCCTCGACTCAGAAGAGCTTAATAAGCTGACGGAAGAATTTGAAAAGAAGATCGCAGAGCTTAAGGAAAGCGATAAGACCGACGAAGAGATCAAAGCTGCCATCGAGAAGCTCAAAGGCAGCAAAGAATACAAAAAACTCCAGGCGGACATTGCCGCGCTGGAAACCAAGCTCGCCACCTTGGGCACAAGCATTGAGGGTCTCGACGACCACAAGAAAGCTCTGGAAGAGGCCCTTGCCGCTTTGAAGCAGAAGCTGGAGGACTTTGAAAAGACCATAGCGGAGCAGGACATCAAGAACCTGGACGAATCCGTTGCGGAGGCCGAAGCAAATCTTACGACGCTCACCGAGGGCATCACCGCCCTGGAAGACGCCCAAACGGAACTGAACAAGCAGAAGATGGAGGGACTTTTGCAGCTTGCAAATGCCTCCACCGAAATCTCTGTCAACAGCGCCACCGTCACTGCCGCACTGACCCAGATCGACGGCGGTATCACGACACTGGAAAACACCCGGGAAGAAACGCTGGGCAAGGCGGATCTTACGAAGCTTTTGACCATGGATATGGTCAAGAACATCCTCACCGCCCAGAACTTCTATATGCCCGCCGGCACTGTGTCCCAGGACGGCATCAGCTACATGGTCTCCGTGGGTGAGGAGATCACCTCCCAGCAGGACCTGTCGGGTCTGCTCCTCTTCGATATGAATATGGAGGGTATGGACCCCATTTATCTTGAGGATGTTGCGGCAGTCATGCTCACCGACAACCGAAATGAAACCTACGCCAAGTTGGATGGCAAGGACGGTGTGATGCTCACCTTCGAAAAGCAGAGCACCTACGCCACCGCCGAGGTCACCGAAAACATCCAGGCCCGTTTTGACAAGTTAGAGGAAGAGAATCCCGGTCTGCGGTTTATGCCGCTGATGGACCAGGGCGACTACATCTACCTGATCGTAGAGCAGATCCTCTCCAGCCTGCTGTGGGGCGCAATTTTCTCCGTGCTGATCCTGTTCCTCTTCCTGAAGGACATCAAACCCACCTTTATCACCCTCTGCTCTATCCCCATCAGTGTGATCTTTGCCATCGTGCTGATGTACTTCTCCGGCGTGACCTTAAATATGATCTCCCTGTCGGGCCTTGCCGTGGCGGTGGGTATGCTGGTGGATAACTCGGTGGTCGTCATCGAAAATATCTACCGTCTGCGCGCCAAGGGCGCAAATGTGGTCCAGGCGGCGGTATCCGGCGCCCGGCAGGTTGCCGGCGCGGTCATCGCCTCCACCTTGACCACCGTTTGCGTGTTCCTGCCCATCGTATTTGTCACCGGTATCACAAAGCAGCTCTTTACCGATCTGGCGCTGACCATGACCTACGCGCTGATGGCAAGCCTGATTGTGGCGCTGACCCTGGTGCCGGCAATGGCTTCCGGTTTGCTGCGCAAGCGAAAGGAGCAGAAATCCCCCTGGATGGATAAGTTCCTTGCCCTTTACCGCAAGGCAGCCGCCTGGTCTTTAGACCATAAGCTGATCGTCCTCCTCTGCTCTGTGGTGCTGCTGATCGGCAGCGCGATTTGGAGCATCTCCAAGGGCTTCATCTTTATGGCGCCTATGGATATGCCCAGCGTCAGCGTTTCCGTTTCCATGCCGGAAAATTCCACTATGGAGCAGGCTTCCGAACTTGCGGACGAGGTGCTGAGTCGCATCGGCACCCTGGAGGGTATTGAGACCGCCGGTGCCATGATGGACGGCGAAAATCATAATGTCACCGTTTATATCACCCTTTCCAACCGGAAGGCATCCGGCGCGGAAATGGGCAAAAAAATCGAAGATCTCTGCGCGGATTTAGAATGTACCGTTTCCGCAACCTCCGCCATGATGGACATCAGCATGCTCTCCGGCAGCGGCATCACCGTCCATGTCTACGCAAATAATATGGAGGAGCTGCAAGCCGCCGCTAAGGAAACTGCCCGGCTTTTGGAAACCGTCCCCGGTGTCAAGAGCGCCTATGACGGATTGGATGACACCTCTCCCGCTCTGCACATCCGGGTGGACCGGAACAAAGCTATGGCAAAGGGCATCACCGTTGCCCAGATCTATATGGAGCTTGCCGCTGAACTTCAGACCTCCGCAACCGCTGCGACCTTGAATCTGGACGGCACTTCCACCTCCGTGATCATCGAAAAGCCGGAGGAGACCCTGCTTACCCCGGATAATCTTCTGGACTACACCTTCCGCGTCACCACCCAAACCGGAGAAGAAAATGTCTTTACCCTGGGTGAGGTGGCAACCATTGAGGAAACCCAAACTCTCAACACCATCTCCCGCTTGGATCAGCGGCGGTACCTGAATGTGACCGCGGAGCTCAACGAAGGCGCAAATGTGACATTGGTCACCTCCCGCGCCCAGCGGGTGCTGGAAAACGCCCAGCTTGGAAAGGGCGTAACCTACGCCTTCGACGGCGAGAACGAGACCATTATGGAGGCTGTGGAGCAGCTTGCGCTGATGCTGGTGCTGGGAATCCTGCTGGTGTACCTGGTTATGGTCGCCCAGTTCCAGTCCCTCAAATCCCCCTTCATCGTCATGTTCACCATCCCCCTGGCGCTGACCGGCGGCTTTATGGCGCTGCTGATCTGCGGTCTGGAGATCAGCGTTATCTCTCTCATCGGCTTCATCATGCTCACCGGTATCATCGTCAACAACGGCATCGTGCTGGTTGACTACATTAACCAGCTCCGCCTGGAAGGCACAGAGCGCCGGGAAGCCATTTTGGAAGCAGGCGTCACAAGAATGCGCCCCATCCTGATGACCACGCTGACCACGGTGCTGGGTCTGCTGGTAATGGCATTTAGCAAGGATGCCGGCAGCGCCATGATGCGTCCTATCGCTGTTGTGTGTATCGGCGGTTTGATGTACGCAACCCTAATGACCTTATTCGTTGTTCCCTGCATTTACGATATGCTCAACAAAAAGGAACTGAAAACCGTCCGTGACGAAGATCTGGAGCTCCTGGATCTGTAATCGCAAAAAAGGCGTGTTGCTTTTGCAACACGCCTTTTAAGTTTATTTAGATACTGCGGGTGCTTTCCCGCTGCAGCACGGTAAACGGCACCGTTTCGTAGGTAGCGCCTTTTCCGTTTTCAATGCAGCCGAGCAGCAGCGCTACGCCCCGCTCCGCCATTTTCTGCACAGACTGAGAAACCGTTGACAGCTGAGGTACCAGGAAAGATCCCAGCGGCAGACCGTCAAAGCCTACCACAGACACATCCTCCGGCACACGCAGACCGTGGTCACGAAGCGCCCGGATGGCGCCGATGGCCATAACATCCGCCTCGGCAAACAATGCCGTGAACTTCCGTCCCTCGTTTATAAGTCTGCTGGTGGCGTCGTAGCCATCCTGATAGGAGAAGCGAACGCCCTGGTAGTCCCGTTCCTCATCGAAGGAAATGCCGTGGTCCCGGAAGGACTGCAGGCAGCCTTCATAACGAAGACGACCGGTATCGGAAACCGTTCGGTCACCGCCGATGATGACGATGTTTCGATGACCCAGCTCAATGAGGGTATCCATAGCGCAGCGGGCAGCCTGCCGGTCATCGGTGGAAACACTGGATAAGTTCCTAAACGGAAGACCGGATGCGTCGTTGGACACCAACACGCAGGGCACATCGATCTTGTGAAAATCCCGGAGGAAATTCTCGCTGTTGCCGCCCAGGAACAAAATGCCCAAAGGCTTGATCTCCCGCTGAAGCCGCACGGCGCGAAGCACCTCGTTGGCGTCTTCGTCCAGGTAGTCCACAAGCAGGGGGTAGTTGGTTTTTGCAACTAAGCTTTGGATCGCCTCCACCAGCTCGCCGAACATCTCGTTGGATGTACCCTTGACCACCACCAAAATAGAAGTAGCATGGCGCTGCTTCAGCTGGCGGGCATTGGCATTGATCTGAAAGCCGCTCTCCTCCACCGCTGCCATAATGGCGCGGCGGGCTTTCTCGCTGACATTGGGGTGATTGCTCAGTACGCGGGAGACCGTAGCCACGCCGTAGCCGGTTTTCTCCGCCAAATCCTTTATGGTCAACGGGTCTCCCCCCTTTTCTTTCTTTTCAGAGTGTTATCCCTTCACAGCGCCTGCGGCAACACCCTTAATGATGTGCTTCTGGCAGACCAGATAGAAGACGATAACGGGAATAATGCTCAGCAGGATCAGCGCCATGGTAGCGCCCAGATCCACGGTGCCGTAGCTGCCCTTCAGGTACTGAATGTGGATGGGCAGGGTTCTGTACTCGGTGATATCCAGAACCAGGTAGGGAAGCAGATAGTCGTTCCATACCCACATAATTTCCAGGATCGCCACAGAGATCATGGTGGGCTTCATCATGGGAAGCACCACATTGAAGAAGGTGCGCAGAGGATTGCAGCCGTCAATGGAGGCAGCCTCCTCAATTTCCATAGGAATACTCTTAACAAAGCCAACGAACATAAAGACAGCCAGACCTGCGCCGAAGCCCAAATAGATCACGGGAATGGTCCAGGGGGTGTTCAGCTTCAAGGTGTCCGCGGTCTTGGACAGGGTGAACATGACCATCTGGAAAGGCACCACCATGGAGAACACGCAGGCGTAGTATACGATGCGGCACAGCAGGGAATCCACGCGGGAGATGTACCAGGCTGCCATAGAGGTAAACAGCAGGATCAGTCCCGTAGACAGCAGGGTGATCACAGTGCTGTAAACCAGGGACTTCCAGAAGGGATAGCCGCCGAAGGTCATACCCTTGATGAAGTTATCGAGGCCTACAAAGTTTTCCTTATTAAGGAAAGCAAAGGTCTCGGTCTTTACAAAGGTGTTGGCCTTAAAGGAGTTCAGCAGAACCATAAATACGGGGAACACATACGCAAGGGAGATCAGCGTAAACATAATGGTGACCAGCATTCTGCCGGTCTTCTGGGTGCGAAGATCGTTCTTGATTTTCATTACTGCTGTACCTCCTTTTTACGGGTGGATGTGAGCTGGACAAGACCCATGACCGCAACCAGGATAAAGAACAGAACAGCCTTTGCCTGGGCAGTACCACGGGAGTTGACATTCTGGCCGTAGAAGGTGTTGTAAATGTTCAGAGCCAGCATTTCCGTGGTGTGGACGGAGGAGCCGTCGGGGTTAATGATGTAGGGCAGACCGCCGGTCAGCGCCAGGTTCTGGTCGAAGAGCTTGAAGCCATTGGTCAGGCTCAGGAACATGCAGATGGTGATGGAGGGCATAACATTGGGGATGGTGACCTTCATCAGGGTCTGCCAGCCGCTGGCGCCGTCCATACGGGCAGCCTCCAGCATATCCTCCGGCACCGCTTGTAGTCCCGCGATGTATATGATCATCATATAACCGATCTGCTGCCAGCACATCAGTATAATGAGACCCCAGAAGCCCCAGGTGCTGTTGGTGAGGATAGAAGTACCGTAGTTGCTCAAAAGGCCGTCAAAGATCATACTCCAGATATAACCCAGGACGATGCCGCCGATCAGGTTGGGCATAAAGAACACGGTACGGAACATATTGGCGCCCTTGATCTTCTGGGTCAGGGCATAGGCCACGAAGAATGCGATGACGTTGATCAGTACCAGGGACACAATGGCATACAGCGCGGTATAGCCAAAGGAGTACATGAAGCTTTCGTCCTTAAATGCCTTCAGGTAGTTGGCAAAGCCCACCCATTCCCACTTACTGGTGGTCTTGAACTTGGTGAAGGACAGGAACAGGCCCTGCAGGAACGGCCACACAAAGCCGATACAGAAGGCGGCCAGCATCGGAAGCAGGAACACAGGGAACCAACGCTGGATGGGTCTGCGGAGCATGCGGCTGCTAACCGCAGCACCGTTTCTCTTTCGTTTCATCGTATCATCTCCCGAAAAAAGTATAAAAACTAAGCACAGACCAGGCCTCATGCGGCCTTCGCTGTGGTATGGTAAAAAACGGGGCGAGCGTACGCTCGCCCCGTTGCGCACAGGGGATGTGTTGTGCTTTACGGATTAGCCGTTAGCAGCGTTGTACTGAGTTGCCCAGCCCTCGATGAAAGCGGTAACAACGGTAGCCCAGGTCTCGTCGGAGGGGTTAGCGTTGTAAGCGTTCAGAGCGGAAACAGCAGCAGCACGGTATGCGTCTACGTTGGGCTGATAGTTGGTTGCCCACCACATGTTGTAGCAGCCGTCAGCCAGGTAGTCGTTAGCCATAGCCAGGAAGGGGTTGGTGGAAGCAACAGCGCTCTTGTAGGGCATAACGCCGAAGGTAGCAACTGCCTTCTCGGAAGCCTCGGGATCGGTGACCAGCCACTTCATGAATGCCAGGGTAGCAGCGATGTCTTCCTCGGAAGCCTCGGAGTTAACTGCCCAGTAGTTCTCAGTGCCGCAGTTCAGGCCAGCCTTCTCTTCACCCTCAACACCGCAGTAGTAGGGGATCATAGCCAGGTTCTCAGCCTTCATACCCTTCTCCTGCAGGCCGGACCACCCCCAGTTACCGTTGAAGTAGAACAGAGCCTTCTCGGAAGCGAACTCAGCAGCTGCATCGAAGCCGCCGTCAGCCAGGGTAGCACGGTCGGTAGCGGAGTTAACGACCATCAGATCGTACAGGTTGCGGAAGTTGTCCATGTACTTACCGGTCAGGGTAGCGGGGCAGGAAGTCCATGCCTCGGGAGCGTCAACGGACTCGTAGTAGTACTCGAGGTTGATCAGGTGACCGGTGAAACGCCAGCTGGAGCCGCCGTCCATGCCAGCGGAGGAGAATGCGTCGAAGCCCAGCTCAGCAGCGCGAGCGTGAACGTCCTCAGCAACTTCCTTCAGGGTCTCAAAGTTCTTGATGTAGTCAGCTGCGTAGCCAGCCTTCTCCAGCAGAGCCTTGTTGACGATGATGCCGTAGCACTCGTAGCAGTAGCCGATGGAGCACAGCTTGCCGTCAGCATCGCGGAGCATGTAAGCATCGGTGTTCAGCTCGTTAGCGATCTCGGTGCCGGTCAGATCCAGGCAGTAGTCGCCCCAAGTATCAACAGCAGCCTGGTTGCCAACCACGAACATGGTGGGAGCATCGGACTTGTCCATCTGAGCGGTCAGGGTCTCGTTGTAGGTACCAGCAGCAGCGGTAACGACCTTAACGGGAACGCCAGTCTCGTCGGTGTACATCTTGGCGATCTCCTGCAGAGCCTCGTCGGACTCGGGCTTGAAGTTCAGCCAGTAGACGGAACCGGAAGCAGCGGGCTTGGTGTCGTCGGGCTCGGTTGCGCCCTGAGTGCCAGCGGGCTGGGTGCCCTGGGGCTCAGTAGCGGGGGGATTGGTGTTGCCACAGGCGACCAGGCCGATAACCATGACCATAGCCAGCAGCAAAGCAATCAGCTTTTTCATGTGTGTTTCCTCCTAAAAATGTTTTCCGTATGTACGGGTTTTTAATATTGGAAACGATTCCAACGTTTCACACCTTAATAATACTCCACAAAATATAATTTTTCAAGTTGTAGAAAACAAATTCCGAAATTTCTTTCACTTTGTCCAACTCTGTGGGTCTAAATTTGTGAACTTTGTGCAAACTTTTATGCCGAGCTGCGGCTCTTACGAAAAAAGCCTTTCCAAAAGCACCCCGAAGGTAGCGTCTGCCATGCCTCTGGTGCACACAACCGTATCCGCCGGGGCGGCAAACTGGAGGTGGAAAGTATCATCGTAGCATTGCAGCTTTAATTTCATGCAAGCGCCCTCCTCATACGCTATCATATCAATCACCCATACCCTTTTGCGGTTTGTCAACAAATTTCGGCACATTCCCCTGCCCCGGTCATAGGATGCTTCGGGAGGTGAGTAATTTGGCTTTTTGTAACTGTTCCTGCAGAAGGGATTGCACCCTGGTGGCTGTGATCGCCAGCGCCATTTTGGGCGTGGTGGCAGCGTTTCTGCAGATCTCCGGCACCATCACCGTAGCGCCGGTATTTCTGTGGGTTGCGCTGGGCATTGCGGTGGTGTACCTGGCTGCGCTGGTGGCGACCACCGGACTGCGCCGGGGCGAGCAGCGCTCCTGCCTGTGCCCCGCCCTGTCCGCAGTGCTGGCAGGCATTTTGGGAAGCGTACTGTTTTCCCTGGTGCTGCTGGCGGTGGGCATTGTGGCAACCAGCGTCTTAAGCGCCGTGCTGGTGGGTCTGACAGTGGCGTCCCTTGCCCTTGTGATCACCGGCTCCGCCTGCCTGGTCCGCTGCCTGGCTGATTGCAACTAAACGAAAGAATCGGGCGGTACCCAACCGGGTGCCGCCCTTAAAGCAGTTGACGCGGTGGGCAGCCGGCATTATAATAATGTGCATCAATGGCTTTCGTGAGGATAGATTATGAAAGAAAACCTCCGTCCCCGTTTGATGCTGATCGCGTCTATGGCGATCTTCGGCACGCTGGGACTTTTTGTGCGCAACATCCCGGTCTCCTCCGGGGAGCTGGCGCTGTACCGCGCCGCCATGGCGGTGGCTTTGATCGGCGTTTTTCTGCTGGTCACCCGGCAGAAGATCCCCTTTGCCAAGATCAAAAAAGAAGTGGTTCTGCTCTTTCTGTCCGGCGCTGCCATCGGCATCAATTGGATCCTGCTGTTCGAGGCGTATAAGTACACCACCGTCAGCGTGGCGACCTTAAGCTACTATTTCGCCCCCGTTATCGTCACTGTGGTTTGCCCCATTTTGTTTAAAGAGAAGCTCACCGGAAAGCAGCTCCTTTGTTTCCTGATGTCCACCCTGGGTCTCGTGATGATCACCGGCATCGGCGATGTGGGAAAGGGCAGCGATCTTATGGGCATCCTGCTTGGCTTGGGCGCGGCCGTATTTTACGCGTCCGTGGTGCTTCTCAACAAATTCATTAAAAATGTGGACGGCATCCACAGAACCTTTCTCCAGTTTCTCTCCGCAACCGTTGTTTTGCTCCCCTATGTGCTCGCATCCGGCGGCATAACACTGGGAAAGCTTACCGGCATCGGCTGGGGAAATCTTTTGCTGGTTGGTCTTTTGCACACCGGCGTGACATACTGCATGTACTTCTCGGCGCTGAAAGAATTGCCGGGACAGAAGGCCGCGATCCTCAGCTACATCGATCCCCTGGTTGCGGTTTTGATCTCCGTCACCGTCCTTGGGGAGACTATGTCGCTTTGGCAGGTCATCGGCGGTGTGCTGATTTTAGGTTTCGCCCTTTGGAACGAGATGCCGCCGAAAAACAAGAATGAATGATAGAAAAACCACACCTTTCGGTGTGGTTTTTTGTAAATATGGAGCTTTAGAACGGCTTCAGGTTCATATCCGCTGTGCAGCTGACGAAGAACTCCGCCAGCAGGTCGATGCAGTCCTGGACATCCTTTAAGCTACCCACCTCGGCGGGGTTGTGCATGTAACGGAGGGGGATGGACACCAGGGCGAAGGGGACGCCTATGCCGGTTTTATGCATAATGTCGCCGTCGGTGCCGGTCCTGCCGCTGGCTGCCTCGGTCTGCACCGCCATGGAAAGCTTATGGGCGCAGGCGCGCAGCTGCTCGTTGACTTTCTTGTGGATAGACGGATTGTTGCAAAGCACCGGGCCTTTGCCCAGGGCAATATCGCCGGTCTCCGCCTCGCTGATGCCGCAGTTATCGGAGGTATAAGTCACATCCACGGCGATGGCGATATTGGGTTTAATACGGGAGGCAGAGAAATACGCGCCGTTGGCGGTGGTCTCCTCGCCGGTGGTGGCTACTGCGTAGCAGCCCACGGACGCACCCTTCTTCTTTGCCAGAGCCAGGGCCTCCATCACGATAAACGCGCCCAGGCGATCGTCCAGGGCTCTGCCGGTGATGCGGTCGTTGAGAAGCTCCCGGACATCCGTGTCAAAGGTCACCGTGTCGCCCAACTCCACGAATTTCAGTGCATCCTCCCGATCCTTGGCGCCGATATCGATGCGCAGGTTGGAGGCTTCCAGGTCCTTATTCTTGGTCATCTCTCTGGAATTGGCAACCGCGCCGTAAATAACGCCGTTTTTCGTATAGACCCGGACCTTATGACCGGGGTATGTAGTGGGATAGATCCCGCCAATATGGGTCACCATCAGCGTGCCGTCGCTGCCGATGGCAGAGACCATAAGACCGATCTCGTCCGCGTGACCCGTTGCCAGCACCTTAAAGGCTGCATTCGGATTCACCGCAGCGGTCACATTGCCCAGCTCGTCAACCGTCACCGAATCTGCCTTATCCTGCATATAATCGTAGATCTTCTTTTCCAGCTCCGTCTCGTTTCCGGAAACAGAACCGGTCTTCAGCAGATCAAATAAAAACTCCTTGTTCATACCGCACCTCCGTTTGGTTGTTAGTCATTTTATTTTATCATTTTTAATGTATAAGTCAAGACAGCGCGTTTTTCGTTCAAAACAAAAGCCGCCCTGCGGAAATCACCCTGCAAGGCGGCATATTTACTGATTTTCTTTTACAGTATTGATCGAGGCGATCAGCATCCGGCGGATGGAACCGCAGTCGTGCAGATACGCCTTAACAGTTTCTTCAGGTAATAGCTCTGCTTTTTGCATCAGTTCCAGCCAATATTCCGTTTCGTAGCATTCCTTTAAGGCGATCTGCAGCTTTGCAGCAAAATCCGCTCTGCTATGCGCATACTTGGCTTCACGAATGTTTGCGCCAATGCTGGTAGCACTGCGCTCTAACTGATTGACCAAAGAGTAATGACCCTTCATTCCATCGGTTAATTTCAAAATACTAACCGCAAAATCTGTTGATAAGTCTGCCAATTTGTTTTCTGCCATAGTGCTCACCTCAAGTGCATTATATAATGAAATCCTTGCTCCCGCAAGGATGAAATCTGCTTGCGCAGATGAAATCCGCTTTCGCGGATGAAATTAAATCCACCCACCGCCGCAGCGATTTCATCCGACCGAAGGGAGGATTTCATCATCGAAGATGATTTCACCCACCCAACAGGGTGGATTTAGTTATATCGTCCGCCAAAAAAATCACCACCCGTTTTGGGTGGTGATTTTTTTGGTGGACGATATAGGACTCGAACCTATGGCCTTCCGCACGTCAAGCGGATGCTCTAGCCAGCTGAGCTAATCGTCCAAAGCAGGAGTCATTATATCCCACCAAATTCCGTTTGTCAAGGGGTATTGTTAAAAAACTTGGTTTCTTGCGCAATTTTCCTTCTCTCCCCGGGGTAGACTCCCCGTTCTCCGCCCAGGAGAACGCTTCCCTCCTGGGTGGGTGGTAAATCTGCCGTTTCGGTGGTATCCTAATATGCAGTTATGTGAAAGGCAGGTTCTTTATGCGAAATATTAAAATCGTTACAGACTCTTCCGCAGATTTGCTGTCCCTAAAGGAGATTCCCTTCTCCTCCGCGCCGCTGAAGGTCATTACAGACAAGCAGGAATTTGTGGATAATGATACGCTGGCCGTCGACGAGATGGTCGCCTTTTTTGAATCTTATAAAGGAAAATCCAAGACCTCCTGTCCCAACCCCTCCGACTGGCTGGACGCCTTTGGGGAGGCAGACGAGGTGTTCTGCGTGACCATCACCAGCGGACTCTCCGGCAGCTACAATGCCGCCTGCATTGCAAAGCAGATGTATGAGGCGGAGCATCCCGGCAAGCGGGTCTGCGTCATCGACTCCCTCTCCGCCGGACCGGAGCTAGTGCTGATCATCGAAAAATTGGAAGAATACATCACCCGGGAGCTTTCCTTTGATGAGATCGAAGAAAACATCCGCGCCTACCTGGCATCCACGGGGCTGCTGTTTATGCTGGAATCCCTGAAAAACTTTGCGGCAAACGGCAGAGTTTCCCCGGCGGTGGCAAAGATCACGGGAATTTTAGGCATCCGCATCGTAGGTAAGGCCAGCGACCAGGGAACCCTGGAGCCTATGGACAAATGCCGTGGGCAGGCCCGCTCCCTCGCCGCAATTCTTTCTCACTTGAAAGAAGCCGGACTAAGCCGCGGCAAAGTGCGGATCGCCCACTGCGCAAATGAAGCCGCAGCCTTGGAGCTTAAGGACCGGATCCTCGCCCAGATGCCGGAGGCAGATGTGAAGATCCACCCCTTAAGAGGTCTTTGCAGCTACTACGCGGAAAAAGGCGGTCTGCTGGTTGGCTTTGAAAAGTTTTGAAAAAAGCGTGTTGCAAAAATTGCAACACGCTTTTCTTATTCTTCGATTACCTTTTGCAGCTCCTCCGCCAGGCGGACCATGGCCGCTTCGTCTGCCTTGCAGACCTTGCGGTCGTAGGTTAAAAAGCCGTTGATCTCGTCCTCCACATCGCTTACCTGTGTGCAGATGGCGCCGCAAAGCCCCCGCTTTACCGCGGGCAGGACCTTCTTTCGGTAAAGCTCCTCTACGGAGCTTTGGAAATGGGCCAGGCTCTTGCAGGATTTGTAGCCGTAGGCCTTGTCGGGGTTAAACAGATGCTCCTCCACCGGGCAGGCGTAGCCGCCAAACTCGCTGAGCACCAAAGGCTTTTCCGAGGGCCGCAAAGCCTTCCAGGAGGTAAAGTAGATGTGGCGGCTGTCCACATCGGACTTTTTCCGGCGAAACCAGCCGGAGGTGGCGTCGATGATGCGCGTGGCGTCCCATTTGCGGAAAATGCGGTAGACCCGGTCGCTGTCGAACTGTCCCCAAGCCTCATTGAAGATGGTCCAGTAGAGAATGGACGGGTGGTTTTTCAGCTGTTTTACCGTATTTTCCGCGGTTTTCAGGAACATTTCTCTCGTTTTTTCGTCCCGGTGCATATTCCGGTCCGGAAGCTTTTGCAGCAAAAGCGGCATTGCCGTATCCCGGAGGAAATTGTAGTCGCCGTTATTGACCATATCCTGGAACACGATCATACCCAGCTTATCGCACTGGTAGTAAAACTCCTCCGGCTCTACCTTGATATGCTTGCGCAGCGTATTGAAGCCCAGCCTCTTCATAGCTAAGATATCGTCAGCGTAGCACTCCGGGGAGGCGGGGGTGTAGATGCCGTCGGGAAAATATCCCTGGTCCAAAAGTCCGTGGAAGAAATAAGGCTTTTTGTTCAAAAGAAGCCGCTTTATACCGCGAATCTCCCCAATTTCGATGGTGCGAAGTGCGAAATAGCTCTCGATTCTATCCTCGCCGGCGGTGAGGGTAAATTCGTAGAGATAGGGATCTTCCGGACTCCACAGGTGGGGATCTTTCGGGGCGATCTCCGCTCTTCCCGCACGGAGGGGATAGTCCTTTCCCTGGCAGGTCACCGTGCCGGAAAGGGGCGGCGTGACGGTGATCACGGCGGACGCTCCGTCTGCGGTGATCTCCAAATGCTCCACATAGTCCTGGGGAACGCTTTCCAGCCACACGCTCTGCCATATGCCGGACACCGGGGTATACCACATACCGCCCCGGGTCATGGTCTGCTTGCCGTAGGGGAAGGACTGATCCCGCAGATCGTCGGTGCAGGTAATGATAAGCTCGTTTTCCTCTTTTAGGGCGTGGGTGATATCAAAGGAAAAGGCAGTATAGCCGCCCCCATGGGCGCCCACGCAAATGCCGTTTACGAAGACCTCCGCGGTCTGATCCGCAGCGCCGATGTGCAGCAGCACCCGGTCCTTACGGAAACCCTGGGGCAGCCGGAATGTCCGCTTATAAAACAAAGTGCTGCCCTCGGAAAAATGTCTGCCCACACCGGAAAGGTCGCTTTCCGGGCAGAAAGGCACCCGGATCTGACCCTTATAATCCTCGGCAGAGAACTCCCACTGACCATTTAAGTTTACATAACTTTCCCGTTTCATTTGGGGACGGGGGTAACTGTCCCAGGGAGTGCCGGTTAGGCGCTCGCCTCTTTCGGTTTGGAGTTTATTGAGCATTGCTTCCTTCCTCCTTTTTTACCATCCGCAGCAGCGGCACGAACACCACCCAAATGAGGATCGCCGCCACAAATGCCGCCAGGAAAATGTTCTCGTTGGGCACAAAGGAGGTGGTTCCGTCATCATTTACGATGGTTTCCGCGTTCCGGAGCACCGCCGCGCCGATGGCCGGTCCGATAATGCCGGGGATCAGCACCTGTCCCACGATTCGCTGACCCTGGAACATCCCGGCTTTGTTTTCCGGGGTGTAGTCCCGGAGCATTGCGCCGAATACCGCCATACCGGACAGATAGCCGCACAGCATCATCAGCGTTCCTACGAACACCACCGCCGTATTGCGGAAGAAATACAGCACCACATACCCTGCCATCAGCAGCGTAATGGCGGGGATCACAGACGCCCGGAAGCCCTTCCGGTCATAGACCTTGCCGTAAAAGGCGGTGAATACCGCCGCCAGCACGATGGCCGGCGCGAAAATAAGTACATAATTCTCCATTTGCAGGCTGACGCTGTAATAGAGGATCAGATAGGGCATAAAGATCTGAATGGAAATACCGAACACCGCATAGGCAAGCAGCGTCACATAGAGGGTCCGGTTGTCCCGGATCACCGTGGGCCGGAAGCCGTAGAAGATGTTGCGGAAATAGTTTTCGTTGCCCCGGGTATCGATCTTCGGCTCCCGGATCAGGAAAAAGCCCAGCACGCCCAGCACAAGCACCGTACCGCCGATGACGCAGAAGATCACCGTCCAGGTTTCCGGCAGATTTTGGTCCAGGCCCATAAAGCCGCCGAATACCGCCAGGATCGCCAGCAGCGGCATCATGGCATTGACGCCTTCTACCGCGCCTCGGTTTGTTTCGTCGGTGGAGTCGGTAAGCCAGGCGTTAAAGGCGGCATCGTTGGCAGAAGAGCCGAAGAAGGTCATCACGCAGTCCAGGGCGATCACCAGGGAAACACCTACGGACGCGGCAGACACCGCCGGCACGAACTTGCTCAGCAGATCCACACGGATCGCCGCAAAGCCCAAGATGGAAATACCCCAAAGAATATAGCCGCCGCAAATAAAGAGTTTCCGCTTTCCGATCTTGTCGGAAAGGGCGCCGATGAGCAGCGTGGTGACCGTTGCCGCCACGGCAGATGCCGCAACCATTCCGGAAATTGCCTCGGCGCTGGCGTGGAACATCTTGTAGATGAATACATTAAGATACATATTCTCTACCACCCAGGCGATCTGTCCCACCAGGCTGAAAATCACAAGCGCCAGCCAAAACTTTTTATTGTTTTTCATAAATTTCGCCACCTTGCTTTATGATACCGCTATTATAGCACAGGTAATTTCCCGGAGCAACAAAAAGACCACCCAAAAGGGTGGTCTTTTCAGAAACAGAATTAGGCCTTGCCGGCGCAGCCCAGAACGTTGACCAGCTTGTGGCGAACGATCTCCTTGATGTTTGCGCGAGCGGGCTTCAGGTACTGACGGGGGTCGAAGTGATCGGGATGCTCGTTGAAGTACTTACGAACAGTGCCGGTCAGTGCCAGACGCAGGTCGGAGTCGATGTTGATCTTACAAACAGACAGAGCTGCAGCCTTACGCAGCTGCTCTTCGGGAACACCGATAGCGTTGGGCATCTTGCCGCCGTTCTCATTGACCATCTTCACGTACTCCTGGGGAACGGAGGAGGAGCCGTGCAGAACGATGGGGAAGCCGGGCAGACGCTTGGTGACTTCTTCCAGAACGTCGAAACGCAGAGCAGGGGGAACCAGGATACCCTGCTCGTTGACGGTGCACTGCTCGGGGGTGAACTTGTATGCGCCGTGGGAGGTGCCGATGGCAATAGCCAGGGAGTCACAACCGGTGCGGGTCACGAACTCTTCGACTTCCTCGGGACGGGTGTAGGAAGCAGCCTCAGCAGCCACATTAACCTCATCCTCGATGCCGGCCAGGGAGCCCAGCTCAGCCTCGACAACAACGCCGTGATCGTGAGCGTACTCAACGACCTGCTTGGTAATAGCGATGTTCTCCTCGAAGGACTTGGAGGAAGCGTCGATCATAACGGAGGTGAAGCCGCCGTCGATGCAGGACTTGCAGGTCTCGAAGCTGTCGCCGTGGTCCAGGTGCAGAGCGATGGGAATGTTGGGGCACTCAATAACAGCAGCCTCAACCAGCTTTACCAGGTAGGTGGGGTTTGCGTACTGACGGGCACCCTTGGAAACCTGCAGGATAACGGGAGCGTTCTCCTCACGGCAAGCCTCGGTGATACCCTGGACGATCTCCATGTTGTTAACGTTGAAAGCGCCGACTGCGTAACCGCCGTCGTAAGCCTTCTTGAACATTTCGGTAGTAGTAACAAGAGCCATAATGTTCTTCCTTTCTTATTTCCCGGGCGATGCCCGATTTTTTACGAGTACATTATAGCATATATTTTTGGCATTTCAACTAAAATGTTCAAAAATCTGTGTGAATATGTGACAAAATTTTTGCAAAAAACTATTTACCTTTTCCTGTCCATAGGGTATAATTTAGGGGTATGCCTTAAAAATATATTCCTAAGGAGTGTAAAAATATGAAACTTTCCCCTCTGCAGCTTGCAAGATACCAGTATCAGCCCAAGCTGCCCGGTATGCTGAGAAACGGCATCAGTGAGATCTGCGTGTGCGACGGCGGCGCTACCCAGAGCGTTGCGGACCAGGAGAAGATCCAGGCGCTGTTCCCCAACACCTACGGCAAGAACGAGATCACCTTCCAGAAGGGCCAGAACACCGCTCCCGCTAAGAAGCAGGTCGTCGGCGTGATCCTGTCCGGCGGTCAAGCCCCCGGCGGCCACAATGTCATCTGCGGTCTTTACGACGCGCTGAAGGCAACCGATAAGGACAATGTCCTCTACGGCTTCAAGGGCGGTCCCAGCGGTCTCATCGAGGACGACTACATCATCTTCGACGACGAGTACATTAACCAGTACCGCAACACCGGCGGCTTCGATATCATCGGCTCTGGCAGAACCAAGCTGGAGACTCCCGAGCAGTTTGCAATCGTTTCTGAGGTCTGCAAGAAGCACGGCATCAACGCCATCGTCATCATCGGCGGTGACGACTCCAACACCAACGCAGCCGTGCTTGCCGAGTACTTTGCCGCGCAGAACGCAGGCATCCAGGTCATCGGCTGCCCCAAGACCATCGACGGCGACCTGAAGAACGAGGACATCGAGTGCTCCTTCGGCTTCGACACCGCCACCAAGACCTACGCCGAGATCGTAGGCAACATCGAGCGTGACGCAAACTCCGCCAAGAAGTACTGGCACTTCGTAAAGGTCATGGGTCGCTCTGCTTCTCATGTTGCTCTGGAGACCGCTCTGCAGACCCACCCCAACATCTGCCTCATTGGCGAGGAAGTTGCCGCCAAGAAGATGTCTTTGGCCCAGATCACCGACTACATTGCCGACTCCGTGGCAAACCGCGCCGCAAAGGGCTGGAACTTCGGTGTTGCCATCATCCCTGAGGGCATTGTGGAGTTCGTTCCCGAGTTCTCCGTGCTGATCGCGGAGATCAACGAGCTGCTGGCAGGCGCCAAGGCTGACGCCTTCAACGCCCTTCCCTCCTGGAGCGAAAAGTACGCATTCATTGAGGCTGGTCTCACCAAGGAATCCATGGCAGTATTCGCCATTCTGCCCCAGACCATTCAGCAGCAGCTGTTTTTGGAGCGTGACCCCCACGGCAACGTCCAGGTTTCCCTCATCGAGTCCGAGAAGCTCTTCTCCGAGATGGTCAAGAACAACCTGGCTGCCCGCAAGGCTGCCGGCACCTACTCCGGTAAGTTCTCCCCCCTGCATCACTTCCTGGGCTACGAAGGCCGCTGCGCTTTCCCCTCCAACTTCGACGCTGACTACTGCTACAGCCTGGGCTACAACGCATTCATGCTGATTCAGTACGGCTACACCGGTTATCTTTCCAAGGTTTCTAACCTGTCCAAGCCCGCTGACCAGTGGGTTGCTGGCGGTATGCCCATTACCAAGATGATGAACATCGAGCGCCGCCATGGCGCTGATAAGCCTGTTATCCGTAAGGCTCTGGTGGAGCTGGACGGCAAGCCCTTCAAGTTCTTCGAGGCCAACCGTGAGACCTGGGCTGTGGAGACTTGCTATGTTTACCCTGGTGCAATTCAGTATTGGGGTCCTGCCGAGGTCTGTGACACCACCACCGCAACTCTGGCTTTGGAAAAAGCTTAATAAAAACAACCGCCCTGTGAAGGGCGGTTTTTTTCCGGAAAATGGTATAACTTCCGAAAAACTGGCAATACTCAGTTTCGGAGGTGCTTATTAATGAGCAAACGAAATTTTAGCGGTAATATTAGCGGAAAGGGCTACTACATCGCTCTGATTCTGTGTGCAGTTGCTATCGGAGTCTCCGGTTATTTATATTACCGAAACACCAACAAACCCTCTGCCGAAAACCTG
>JAZSAB010000130.1:0-12005 GCA_045601675.1 Faecousia sp. | reverse complement strand
TACGATCCGTCTTACCGCATTTTCCTTAGCCCAGGCAACCATCCCCTGGGATGCGCCCACATGGTAGACCCCCGCGCCACCGGCTCCCGCCGCAAGGGTAGCGCCACCGGAATAGGCAAAGAGATTCAGCACTCTGACCGGACGACCGGCAGAGGCGACCTTATCCCGGATAAAGTCCCAGTTTGCCGCCTGCTCCGGAAAAACGCCGGTGTGCTTGAAGTTCATAGGCTTGACATTGAATGTCAAATAATCCTTATAACGGACCTGCCAGCGCTCGGGCAGGTGGTGGTCAGACCAGTGACCGCCGCCTGTGGAGGATCGCATATAGCGGGCATCGTATTTTTTCCAGCCGGGATGGACATGGGGGGTGTTCCAGATCACCTGGGGATCCGGGCGAACCAGCAGGTACTTGCCCCACCGCTCCAGCCGTTCTCCGTTAGAGGTATCGAGAACCTCATAGTCCTTCCATTCATCGGAAATCCAAATCATTTATTTCTCCTTAACAACAGGGCTTAACCCTGAGCCGCGGTTGTTTCCTTCTTCGTATCCGTGGAAGAGGTTTTATCGTCCTTATTGTTCTTGTCGTCTTTGTCGTTCTTGGAGGGGTTCTCCTTCTGGTACTTCGCCCAGGTTTCTGCGGTGTGCTTGGTGCACACGACATAAGGCGCGGAAACATCCTTGTTTGCCTTGCCGTCAAAGCCCTTCCAAACGCCGTCGGAACCGTCGTCATTGATGAAGTAAACGTAGTCGTTATCAAAGTAGTAGGATTCCAAACGGAAGTCCTTTGCCTTCTGGATCTCCTCGATCTCTTCCTTCATCATCTTTACAAGCGCCTTCTCGGTAAACTTGACCTTCTTATCCACCTTGGCAAACTTCTTGCAGTACTCGGTAGCCACACCGCCGCCGGAGCAGAAGTCAACCAACACATGCTTATCGCATACCTTTGTGGGTCTGTCCTCGGAATAAACGGCAGCAGCGGCAGTGCGGGTGAAGCTCTTTCCGGTACGCACATCCTTGGCGCAGGCAGCCGTTGCCACCTTGCCGGAATCCAGGCACATGGTGACGCCGCCCATCTTCCAGCTATCGTAGAGGGCGATGTTGGTCTTGCCCTGGTGCAGAGGCTCCATAACCTTCTTCCACATATAGGAAGCGGGGTTAGAAATGCCGTAGGTAGTTACGTTGATCACCGCGCGGTCTTTGAAACCACACCATACCGCAGCGGTATAATAGCCGGTGAAGCCGCAGTACCAGCGGTCCATATAGTCGGAAGTAGAACCGGTCTTACCGGCAGTGGTAATACCGCTGGACCAAGCCATGTTAGCTTCATAACCGGTACCGCTCTGAGTTGCGTTTACCAGGCAGTAGTTCATATAGTCTACAGTCTTTTCGCTGAGGATCTCCCTGGTTACTTGGGGATTATCGATCACAAGGTTACCCTCGCTGTCGTAGACCTTAGTATAGGTTCTTCCCTGACGGTAGGTACCTTTATTTGCAAAAGTCGCAAAGGCGCAGGTCATATCCCGGACGGTAACGCCCCAGGTCTGAGCGCCCATAGCAAGGGGTGCATAGTCATTATCGGAGTGGACAACGCCGTTAGGATCCACATACTCATCCACCAAAGTGGAAAGACCGAATTTATCCTTTGCAAACTCATAACTATAGTTGGTACCGATCATATCCAGGGTGTTGGCAGCCACCGCGTTGATGGAAGAAACAACACCACCCAAAATGGTTTTGGAGTAGCTATAGATCCGGTCTGCGTTCCGGGGCCAGGGACCGTCATTATAGTTCATAGGCAGATCCTTAACGACGGTTGCGGGGGTAATGGTTCCGGCTTCAAAAGCAGGGGCATAGACAGCCAGGGGCTTGATGGCAGAACCGGACTGCAGCTCCGCGTCAGTTGCATAGTTAAGAAGCAGGTAGCCTTCTTTCTCTCCCACCCAGCCGCTGAGACCAACGATGTCGCCGGAGCGGTTGTCTACCACTACAATTGCGGACTGAAGACCCTGACCGCCCCGGACCTCGGGAATGGTGTCCCGGTTGTTGTAGATGGCATCCACCTGCTCCTGCACACGCATATCCAGGCAGGTGTAGATGTGGTAACCGCCACGCTGGAGTTTTTCCATATACATCTTCTGCGTTGTTTCGTTCCACGCCAAACCGTCATTTTTCACCATAGTACGCAGAACATCAACGATAACCGTATCCACATACCAGGAGTAAATTCCCTGAGAGGCATCGCTGTCTTTCACTACAGTTTTCTTACACTTGGGGCAGGAAATGGTTCCGTCTTCGTTAGCGATAAATGTCTTGTGAACTTCCTTATAGCCGCACGCCTCGTTGGTGCACTCGGTCATACGGTCCTCTTCGTCAATTCCGCTCTTGAGCACAATAACCTGTTCCAGTGCCTCCCGGTACTCCTCTTCTGTAATGAAGCCGTACTCCCGCATAGCCCAAAGCACGTCCTCTTTGCGCTCCTTATTGTTCTCGTAGTTCTGGTAGGGATCGTAATAAGTGGGACTGTTGGTAATGCTGATCAGGCTTGCGCACTCAGCAAGTGAAAGCTTTTCCAGCTCTTTGCCGAAATAGGCTGCTGCGGCGCTGCGGACACCCTTACAATTCTGACCAAGGTAGATACAGTTGAGATAGTACTCCATAATGGTCTTCTTGTTGTACCGCTTTTCCATCTGCACAGCGCGGAAGATCTCCAGCACCTTACGACGGACGGTAACATCATCGGCAGACTCATCCTCGGTAAGAAGAATATTCTTGATCAGCTGCTGGGTAATACTGGAGCCGCCCACAGAGTCGTCGCCGAAGAACATTCTGGCGCAGGCCTTGATGGTGGTGACCCAGTCAACGCCCTGGTGCTCACTGAAACGGTGGTCCTCAATAGCAATGGCAGCATTGATGAGATTCTGAGGAATGTCCTCATAGTCCGCCCACTGGCTGCTGGTTTTCGCGAATATCTTCTGCAGAACCTGAATGTTTCCGTTTTCATCCACATAGTATAGATAGGAATCTTGCTCGTAGTCGTATCCTTCAATATCCATATCCGCAGCGGGCAGAATGTCCTCCTGCAGATAATCGCCCAAGGTGCCCGCAAACACGAAGCCGCAGACGATCAAAATGAGCAAAACGGTAAGCAGCGCGCCGCCCACAATCTTAAGGGGCGTTGCGATCACAGAGAAGATCTTCTTTGCCGTATCGCAGAATTTGGAAAAGCCTTGGGACGCCCCGGTTTGTTTCTTCTTTTTCATATTGTTACCTCCGTTACAGAAGCTTTGCAGCATGCTAAAAAGGCGATTTTTCACCTATATCCTATAGTTCATCTCATTATAGCATAAAATGCGAAAAAACAAAAGCTTTATTTTTAATATTCTGTAAATTATCCGCAAATACTATGTCCGGTACAAGTATTACCTATGGGATAGCGTCCTATTCCCTGCAGAACACCCGGAAAAGGGGCAGAATCTGCGCCGGATTTCCTCTTGATTTTCAGAGCTTTTGCCGTTACAATAGAACTATAATTCAAACAAACGGAGGAACGGAAAATGGCAGACGAATACGGCTCTGATTTTATCACCATCGTGGACGAAGACGGCACCGAATACGAGCTGGAGGTCCTTGCAAGTACCGAGTATAACGGTGAGACCTACCTGGCGGTTACCCTTGCCGGTCAGGATGAAGACGAAGAAGTGGAAGTCAACATCCTTAAGTCCGTTGAGGAAGACGGCGAAGCGATCCTTTGCGCCGTGGAAGATGATGATGTGCTTGAGGCAGTGTATGCCCAGGTCATGGATCAACTCTACGAAGAGGAAGAAGAGGAATAATTTTCCGCCTGCTTGGTGCGTGATGTGTCCTTTTGGACCCACATTTATTATTTGGGATGTTAGTTTCCCCGGTGGATTGCAGACCTCCCGCCTGCGCTTTGACGACAGGTGGACGTTGGGAGCAGCTAAACCGGTGAGCGGCGACCCACCTGCCAGTTCGTGCAGGTCATAATCGGATACACACGGCCAAAGCGGGTCTTGCAGGGAGAGCAGTTTGCTCTCCTTTCTATTTTGTGAATTTTTCGGGAATATACTATAATTCATAAAGAAAACTCTTGAAAAAGCACAGATCATCCGTTATAATGGGTTGGTCTATATGCAGCTTTCCCGCTGCTTAAATCCATCAGCAAAGATAATGAGAGGAAAATACTTATGAGTGCATCCAGCAAGAAGAAGCTCCGCAAGGAGCAAAATGCCGCACTTCTCACCGAGAAGCAGCGCAAAGAACAGAAAGAAGCCAAGAAGGTCAAGGCTTACTCCATTGCCTTCTTAGTAGTTATGCTGGCCGTTGTGGTCGTGGCCGCAACAGTCCTGGCAATCACCGGCATCAACCGCACCGGTGTCGTAGATAAGAAGACCATCGCTCTGACCATCAACGATCAGCAGTATAACAGCGTCGAGATGGCTTACTACCTGGGCGATACCATCAACTATAACTACAACCAGTGGTACAGCCAGTACGGCGACAACACTCCCCTGTTCCTGCAGTTTATGGGTCTGGATCTGTCCAAGCCTATGGATGAGCAGAACTACGACGATGAGACCACCTGGGCACAGTTCTTCCTGGACGAGGCTGTTGAGCGCGCAAAGAACGACTACGCACTCGTTAAGGCCGCAAAGGCTGAAGGCTACACCATGCCCGAGGAAGACGAGAAGGAATGGAAGGCTGCTCTGCAGGATCTGGAGTTCACCGCTATGCTGAACTACGGCTACACCAACTTCAAGGATTTCCTGGTTGCCAACTACGGTTTCGGCTCCACCGAGGAAAGCTATGAGGCATATTCCTACAACAGCGCCCTGGCTACCTCCTACTACAACGCACACTCCGATTCCCTGGAGTATGACGACGCAGCTCTGCGGGCCCACGAGAAGGATAAGTACGATGAGTACTCCTCCTTCTCCTACGCAAGCTACTATCTGAGCTACAACGATTACCTCACCGGCGGCACCAAGGACGAAGAAGGCACTACCGTCTACTCCGAGGATGAAAAGGCTGCCGCAAGAGCCGCTGTAAAGGCTGCTGCCCAGAATCTGGCAAAGAGCAAGGATGTTAAGGCTCTTGACAAGGCAATCGCCGCTCTGCCCGTCAACAAGGATAAGGAAGATGTGGCAAGCACCAAGAACGAGGATACTCTCTACTCCTCCATCTCCACCGTTATGCAGTCCTGGCTGGCTGACAAGGACCGCAAGGAAGGCGATATCACCTATCTTGCAAACGAGTCCACCACCAAGGACGAGGACGGCAAGGAGACTACCGTTATCAACGGCTACTATGTAGTCCTGTTCCAGGGTCGCAACGACAACAAGATGAACCTTGCAAATGTCCGTCACCTGCTGGTGGCATTTGAGGGCGGCACCAAGGACGAAAACACCGGCACCACCACCTACTCCGACGCTGAAAAGAAGAAGGCTAAGGAAGAGGCTGAAGAGCTACTGAAGACCTGGAAGGATGGCGACGCCACCGAAGAGAGCTTCATCAAGCTGGTCCAGGAGAAGACTGACGATACCGCTTCTGCAGAAGATGGCGGTCTGTACGAGAACATCACCCCCGAAAAGGGCATCTATGTTGACGAGTTCACCAATTGGGCTGTGGACGAGAAGCGCAAGACCGGTGACTGCGAGATCATCGAGACCTCCTACGGCTACCACATTATGTACTATGTCGGCGACGCAGACATCAACTACCGCGATTACATGATCGACAACGAGCTGCGTACTCACGACATGGAAGAGTGGTACGAGGGTCTGACCGAAGGCATCGAGCCTGTTGTTGGCGACACCAGCCGTCTGAAGCTGGATAGAATCATCTCCAACGGTTGATTCCTCAATGCATAATCACACCCCCTGCGGGAAACCTTTCCGCAGGGGGTGTTTTTTTGCGCAAATCTGTACGGTTGGGAATTTCCGGAGGAATTGCCGGGGCGGTAAACGGTCTGTTCGGCGCCGGTGGCGGGATGGTGCTTGTACCACTTCTAACCGGTTACGCGGGTCTTGAGGACAGAGAAGTGTTTCCCTCCTCTGTTGCAATCATTTTCCCGGTTTGTATTATCTCCGCAACGCTGAATCTCCAGCATCAATCCATTGATTTCTTCGCCTTTCTCCCCTACCTCATTGGAAGTGTTTTGGGAGGACTTGCGGCAGGCCTTTGGGGCAGACGGATCCCAACTCTGTGGCTTCACCGGGCGCTGGGATTACTAATTTTATGGGGAGGAATTCGATACCTATGTTAGCGTCTTTTCCCGTATGTTTGATCGTTGGAACATTACTGGGCTTTCTCGCGGGATTGGGGGTCGGCGGAGGAAGTCTTTTGATCCTTTGGCTTACCACCGTACTCTCTGTCCCCTACCCTCAGGCACGGATCATGAATCTGCTTTTCTTTCTACCATCCGCCCTTACCGCATCTATATTCCAGCTTCGGAAAGGGACCGTTTCCATTAAAAAAATACTGCCCGCCGTCATAGCGGGCAGTATTGCAGCCATACTTCTTTACTTTATCGGTCGCTCCATCGATACCCGGTGGATCCAAAAAGGATTCGGCGTTTTGCTGCTGATCACAGGTCTCAGAGAGCTGTTTTACAAGCCGAAGAATCACAGGAGATGATCCACAATAAGCATGATACAGAAACCGACTAAGAGCGCGTAAGTGGCGCCTCGCTCACTGCCATGAGCGTGGGTCTCGGGGATCATTTCATCGCTGATCACATAGAGCATTGTGCCGCCTGCGAAAGCAAGGGCAAAGGGCAGCACCGCTGTGGATAAAGACACCGCAAGATAGCCAAGCAGCGTTCCGATCACTTCCACAACACCGGTCAACGCCGCAACAAGGAAGGTGCGGCCTTTGCTGATCCCAGCCGCCAGCATAGGGGCAATGATCACCATGCCCTCGGGGATATTCTGCAGGGCGATACCGCCAGCAATGGTAAGCGCTTCGCCCTCATTTCCGGAACCGAAGCCCACACCTGCGGCAATGCCTTCAGGCAGGTTGTGGATTGCGATGGCAAGGACAAAAAGCAGGATCTTGCTGACCTTCTGTGTGCCATCCGGATGGGACTCCTGGTCTACACCCATGAGCCTGTGCAAATGGGGTACAAGGCGGTCGATCAGGTTCAGGCACAACGCGCCAACGAAAATACCGGCGATTGTCACGAGAATACCAAGGCTTCCGCCCAGCTCCAGTGAGGGTACAACGAGTCCCAGCACCGCCGCAGCAAGCATAACGCCTGCGGCAAAACCCAGTACGATATCGCTGAATTTATGAGAGATGTTCTTAAATACAAATCCCAGCACAGCGCCGATGACCGTGGCTCCGCCAACGCCCAGCGCCGTCAATAATACAAGTTTCATAATGTTACCTCCACGGCAGATATCCTATCCTATGCGGATACGGAATCTCTGTGCGTTAAGTGCGGGGAATAAACTTATCTTCTTCGGTAAGACCCAGCATTTCCACCGCTTTTTCCATCACGGGAATATAGTTTGCAAAGCCTGCGGGCTGGTGTGCATCACTGCCGCAGTAGAACCTACAGCCGCAACGCTTTGCCACCCGGAATATCCGCATGACGCTTTCGCCCTTTTCCGGAAGCTGACCCCTGAGCATATCATCGTAGTTCAGCTCAATACCGATACCCACCTTCGCCGCCTTGGTAAACAGCCGCTCAAGCTCGCTTTCGGGGATCGCATCCAGGATCTTCATATAGGACATTTCGGTTTCGTAGTCGAAATGCCAGATAAGACCGCAGGCAAGATGGGCCACACCGAACTTATGGAACGGAATGTCCATATCCAGCAGAGCATCCAGCCGGTCGATCCACAGACGAACACGACCGTCAAAGTTATGCTCCTCTTCCAGGGGAATGGTGTACTTGCGCATATGCATATGGGTAGTGGGAATGATGATAAACTGGAAATCATCAAAACGCTCGGGGGGCAGCGCCAGGGTGTTGTGCTTTGTCATTTCACACTCGCAGCCAAAGAGAAAATCCACACCCTCCGCCTGAGGCAAAGGCATGCTTTCGCAAACATGGGGGAAATTTTGCACCTGGTACCAGGTGGAAGCGCCCTCTACCGCATCGTCCCAGTAATGGTCAGTAATGCAGATCCGCTTCAGGTTATTGTCCTTTGCGTGCTGCAGCATACGCGGGGGCGTCTGGTCCTTGTAGATAGATGCGCAGTTACTTAGATTGGAGTGGATATGAAGATCGTGGTCTACTACGAATCTCATAATCTTACCTCTTTTCAAAGCGCTCATATTGCGCAATTAGATTCTCGGCATAATGCTTAAAACCCAAATCGTTGGGATGTAACCGCAGGTCGCCAAAACACTTCGGATCGTGAGGCACAAGATCATCTCCGCGGATCACAACCGCGTTGGGGTTATCCTTTACCGCATCGCAAATGATGTCGTGCACCTGGGAAAGCGGGATTTCCCGGTTCTTTTCATCCTTATCTGCCCGCCAAATAGGAGTGATCGCGATCAGCTTGCTACCCGGATAGCTCTTTTGCAGATTCCAGTAGAAACCGTAACAATGCTCTTTTAATTCCGCAAAGGACGAATGGCTCCAGTCGTTGGTGCCGTAGGCTACGGTAATGTAGTCTGGCTGGAAAGGCTCCTGAGTGTCCCCAAGCTCGGGCCAAAACTCCTCGCCGCAGATGGCTTTGCAGTGCTCCGCCGCGCCAAGATAGTCGCAAAAACGGGAAATGTAGCGGCTCCTGGGGCGCAGGGCATCAGAGCCGTGGGTAATGGAATCGCCGAAGCAGAGCGCTTTTTTCTCCGGAATTACAGGGATCAAGGAGGCTCCGTCATCCAGAGAAAGCTCTTGGAGCACAAAGGTCACAGACCAGGGAAGATAAATGCAAATCTCTTTCTCCCCTGCTTCTAACTTCCAGCCCATTTGGATCCCACCATAAGGATAGATCAAGTCACCAAAGTTCTCCTCCGGCGCCACACCGGTGTAATTATCGATACCGTCTAAAAACGCGCCGTTTACGGAAATATCCACCGCAAAAAAGCTCCGGGGGCTGCCGTGGGACACCGTTGCCTTCAACCCTATTTTTGTACTATCCGTCTTAAAACGCATACGTATACCGGCGGTGCAGAAGGTCTTCTTGTAGTGCCGCTCATTGCGGGGCAGGAACATCTCCTCCTGCTCACGGGTGAACCGATAGAAATGAATACCATCGGCTTCCTGCGTGATACGCACCGCACCGGTCGTAACGCTCATAATTTGCGAAAGATCCAAGTTCATAGGCGTACTCCTATCAGTAAATCCATGTTGTGGGGATCAGGAATGTATAGGGTGCGGTCACGACAGCAAAAGTCAGCGCCAAGCGCAGACGGACCGGCTTTTCGCTGTTTTTGAAAGAGACAAAATAGTCGAAGAGAAAAATACATACACCGGATATAATCACCGCAGGGATCGTTAGGTACAGATCGTCACCGGTGGTGCTAAGGTCCAGCAGCATCACTGTCACAAAGAGGAAAGCAGAGCCGATCACATCCGCAAGAAGACCAAAAAGATATGCTTTCCAAATTGTTTTCTTGTAGAATATCTTCTTATCCTGCATCTTGAGCGCATACATTGCCCCGATCAGCAAAGCACTGTCGATGAGGAAATTGCCGGGCAAGACGATGAGCCACACAGTAGGCACAATCAGCAGCAACCACACGGGAAAAATCACATTGTAAAGCTTTATATTCTTCATACAATCGCCTCCTAAAGTATGATATCACATCAAACAGAAAAAACAAGCGTACAAAAGAAAAAAACGGGCAGAATCTGCCCGCTTTTTAATGCCAAAGAATATAGCCGAGTCCCATCAAAATGTAAAGCGGACCGAAGCAGTACACCATAAACATCTCGGTGTGGGGAACTTTCGTCTGAAAGCAGTCGGTAGCCGCGAGACACTCGAAAATATAGGCGCCGGCGCCGCAGAAATACCCTACCGCTTTTAAGATATTGTAGCTGCCGTGAAGGAAGAAGGACGCGATGAAGAAAGCGGCAGCAAGACCGACGAACACATTTCGCAAAATCAGCAGTACATAGTCAAGCTTCGGGTGTATGCCATGAGGCAGCTCCTCTTTGTCAGGGATCGTGGCGTCAACGGTATGTTTAATTTTTTCGAGCAAATCAGACATAGGAGTTCTCCTTCCCTTTTTGTCTGATTATAGCAGATTTTGGGGTATATGGCAATAATTTGTTTTATTTATCCCTCTTATTATACCGGATCAAGCCGATCAGCGCGGAAACGATCGCAACACCCTCATAAACCGCGCCGCCATAGGAACGGACAAAGCAGTCATAGGCAAGGACCATTGGAGATGTAACGAGAATACTTTTGCGGATATGATTGGGATTCGAAAGAGACATAGCAAAGGTATTGATCACAAGGCCCAGGACAGAGAGAACGAAATATGCGCCTTCCTTTGCAACGAGACTTGCGGTGATGCCCATTGCGCCCATGATCACGGTGAAAGTGACAGATAATGCCTTGCTGACTTTTCCGTTCTTTCCGGCATAATAGTAAACGATGTTACGGATAAACGCAACAAGGTTCATCACCATTCCCGCCCAGGCACCAAGGCACAGATAGTGTAAAACAAAGCAAAGGGTTGTGGCGCTGTTGACAAACAGTACCTGTCCACGGGTCTTAACGATGTAGTTAATGAAGCCTAATATGATCGCAATAACGCCCAACGCCTGGGCAATATAGAAGACATTGGTTTCGGCAAGCCACTGCATGATACAACCACTCCTTTCAGGGTATTGTAGCATAAAAGCGGCGGAGGGGCAAGATTAAATGAAATATGGCTTGCGCCTTATGAAATAATCCTTACGGATTATGAAATATTTTGCCGTTGGCAAAATGTGAAATAAAATTCGTTCCTTTATATGCCACAGGCATATTTCATACGCAAAGCGTATTTTATATTGCGTAGCAATATTTCACTCGTTCCGCAAGGAACTAATTTCATTGAAAAAGAAAAGACACGCTCTCGCGTGTCTTTTCTTTTTCTGGAGGTACCGCCCAGATTTGAACTGGGGAATGAGAGTTTTGCAGACTCTTGCCTTACCACTTGGCCACGGTACCATATGAAATTAGGAACGCAACGCGTTCCTAATTTGTTTGGAGCGGGTGACGAGGCTCGAACTCGCTACCTCCACCTTGGCAAGGTGGCGCTCTACCGGATGAGCTACACCCGCATCTGGTGCCTCCGGTCGGAATCGAACCAACGACACGCGGATTTTCAGTCCGCTGCTCTACCTACTGAGCTACAGAGGCATATTGTGGAGAGCCTTCGCTCTCCACAGATGCATTATATGGCGACCCGGAACGGACTCGAACCGTCGACCTCCAGCGTGACAGGCTGGCGTGCTAACCGACTGCACCACCGGGCCAAATTTTGGTGGGAACAACAGGGCTCGAACCTGTGACCCCATGCTTGTAAGGCATGTGCTCTCCCAGCTGAGCTATGCTCCCAAAGCTGCCGATTTGCTTATGCATCTCAGCGACGGGTATCATTATACCCAAGGAAGCACTGTTTGTCAAGGGTTTTTTTACTTTTTTTCGCAAGAATTTTCAAAGAAAAAAACCCAGTATTTTCCCCACCTTTTTTAAGTTTTTCAAACTTTTTTTAATAGGTTTTCAATATCCTCCGGGGTGAACTCATAGACGGTGTCGCAGAATTGACATTCTACCGGGAAGGTCTTTCCTTCTGCAGCGATCTCAGACAATTCCTTCTTTCCCAGACTGATCAAAGCGGCGGTTACCCGCTCACGGTCACAGTAGCACTTATAGGAAACCTCGGTGGTCTCCAGGAACACAACCCCCAGGTCGCCACAAACCTGACCCAAAATATCCTCGGGAGTCATTCCCTGCTCCAACATAGGGGTAACTGCGCCGGCACGGCGAATACCCTCCTCCAGCTTGTCAATGACCTCATCCGGTGCGCCG
>JAZSAB010000129.1:0-6689 GCA_045601675.1 Faecousia sp. | reverse complement strand
GGCTACGAAGTCACCTTCCAGGGTCCCACTTCCGAGAGCGAGAGCGAAGTTCCCAATCAGCGTAACATGGTTCAGACTGCTCTGAACGATCCCAGCGTCAAGGGCATCGTCCTGGCTACCATCGGCCTGGGCTTCGCTGATGAGCTGACCTCTGCTTACGACAAGGGTCTGCCCGTTGTCGAGTTCGACTCCGGTCTGTACTCCGGCGGCGCTGACATCACCGAGGGCAAGGACCCCACCATCGGCTCCGTTGCTACCGACAACAAGGCTGCTGCAGCTGTCGTTGCTGAGAACTTCTGGAAGTACCTGAAGGACAACAACATCGTTGCTAACGGCTACAAGGTTGGTATCATCCAGCACGACTCCACCTCCACCGGTATCGACCGCGCTGCTGGCTTCAAGGAGAAGATGGAAGAGCTGGCTAAGGCTGACAGCATCACCCTGGATATCAACCTGCAGGAGAAGGCCAACAACGCTGGCGAGTACAAGCTGGGTCTGACTGCTCTGAAGGACTGGGGCGCACAGGCTATCTTCATGACCAACGAAGGTGTTGTTAACGAAGTATTCCCCGAGATCTCCGACAACGCTGCTAACTACAAGGACATCCTGTTCTGTGGCTTCGACGCTGGTACCAACCAGTACAACTGGATGAAGGACGCTGGCGCTAACTACGCTCTGCTGGTTGGCTCCGTCGCTCAGGACTCCTACAGCATCGGCTACAAGGCAGTTGAGATGGCTATCCAGAAGCTGGCTGGTCAGGAAGTTTCCGACGTCGGTATCGCTGGTGTTTGGTACACCGCTGAGAACATCGACGCTCAGAAGGACGCTAACATCTTCTACATGGGCTAATTCCCCGGTAAAGATTTAGGCTAACTGAACATAAGGACCGGCACCACTTCGGTGGTGCCGGTTTTCTTTTCTCTTTCTTGCCTTTTCACTCCGCCGGTGCTATAATGGTGGAAATGAGTTTTGGAGGCGCACAAGAGCTATGACGGACATTTATGTAATCAGACACGGTCAGTCCCTGGCAAACGAAAAAGACCTGTTCTTGGGTCACGGCGATATGGATCTGACAGAGCTTGGATACAAGCAGGCAGAGAGAACCGCTGACTATTTATCAAATATCCATGTGGACGCGATCTACTCCAGCGACCTGCTTCGCGCCTATCATACCGCCCTTGCTACCGCAAAGAAGAAAGGTCTCAGCGTCACAACAAGCAAAAATCTCCGCGAGATCCACGCGGGAAAATGGGAGTTTATGCCCTTCAAGGAGATCATCAACACTTATAGGGAAGATTTCCTCGTATGGAAGAATAACATCGGCTTTGCCCGCTGCACCGGTGGCGAAAGCACTATCGAGGCAGGTCAGCGATTGGCAGCGGAGATCAAGCGTATCGCCCAGGAGAATCCCGGGAAAACCGTCTGTATCTTCTCCCACGCTGCTGCGATCCGCATGATGAAGGCTGTTTGCGACGGTTGTGCTCAGGAGGATATGCAGCAGATCCCCTACCCTTCCAACGCATCCGTTTCCCATCTTAAGTATGAGGACGGCGTTCTGCGTGTACTCGAATACAGTATTGATGATTTTATGGGCGATCTTGCAACGCATCTGCCCGCAAACGTATAAAGGATCTTCAGTATGTACTTACTTCTTCTTGGAATTATTTATATCTCTTTTATTAGCCTGGGACTTCCCGATTCCCTTTTGGGTTCTGCATGGCCGGTAATGGTCACAGAATTCTCCGCACCGGTATCCTACGCCGGCATCGTTTCCACCCTCATATGTGGCTGCACCATCGTGTCCAGCCTGCTTTCCGACCGAATGAATCGAAAGCTGGGAACCGGTCTTGTGACCGCCGCAAGCACCCTGCTGACCGCTGTCGCACTGGCTGGATTCTCCTTTAGCCGCAGTTTCTTTGCCATCTGCCTTTGGGCGATCCCCTACGGCTTAGGGGCAGGCGCGGTGGATGCCGCCCTCAATAACTATGTGGCGCTTCATTATAAGTCCCGGCATATGAGCTGGCTCCACTGCTTTTGGGGCTTGGGCGCCACTCTGGGGCCCTACATCATGGGTTGGGCAATCGGCGCGGATCACGGCTGGCGAACTGGTTACGGTACGGTTTCCATCATTCAAATTTCCCTCACCGCTTTTCTTTTCCTTACGCTTCCTATGTGGAAGAAGCGCATCGCTGACCCCGGCTCTGCTGACCGTCCGCCTTTGGGTCTTAGGGGCGCAGTAAAAATCCCCGGCGTGAAGGAAATTATGTTTGCCTTCTTCGGCTACAGTTCCTTAGAGGCAACTGCCGGTCTTTGGGCAAGCACCTATCTGGTAGAATTCCGCTCTGTGGACACTCAGACCGCCGCTACTTTCGCATCCCTTTTCTATATTGGACTAACCTCCGGTCGATTCTTGAGCGGCTTTGTGGCAGACCGGATCGGCGACAAGAATATGATCCGCATCAGCCTGGCGGTTGTTTCCGTAGGCATTATCATGATCCTTATTCCCCTCTCCTCCCCGGTACTTTCGCTGATCGGTTTGGTAATTGCAGGACTGGGCGCGGCCCCGGTCTACCCCGCCATTATCCACTCCACACCGGCGCATTTCGGCGCGGAAAATTCCCAGGCCATAGTTGGCATTCAAATGGCAAGTGCCTACACCGGCAGCACCTTGATGCCGCCCCTGTTCGGCATCATCGCTCAGTATATCCACATCGGTCTGTACCCTGTATACTTGATCATTTTCGTTTTCATCGCTCTTGTTATGACCGAAAAGGTCAACAAGGTATGCAAAGCATCTCTTGTTTGAGGCCCGCAATTATGGTATAATAGTGATACTTCTTTTTAGGTGGTACAAACATGAAACAATACCTCAGCGAACTTAAATCCCTCAAGTGGCAGAATTTTGTGGTTTTATTTATTGCCGGCTGCATCAACGCTTTCGGCGTTACGGTGTTTTTGGCGCCGGTCAAGCTATACGACAGCGGCATTTCCGGCACGTCTATCCTGCTCTCTCAAATCACACCGGAATATCTGTCCCTCTCCTTTTTCCTTTTGATCTTGAATATTCCTCTTTTCCTTTTCGGTCTGAAAAGACAGGGTTCTGTGTTTACCGTGTACTCTATTTTTACGGTAGCGGTGTATTCTCTGGCATCCTGGCTGATCACGGATGTACTGCCCATTGATGTGAGTATGGCATCGCCTCTGGCAGGCGAGGATCTTCTGCTGTGCGCCCTCTTTGGCGGTATTATCTCCGGTGTGGGCAGCGGTCTTACCATCCGCTATGGCGGTGCCATTGACGGCATAGAGGTTATGGCAGTGATCTTCGCAAAGCAGTTGAATATCACCGTCGGTACCTTTGTAATGATCTATAATGTGCTTCTTTATATCGTCTGCGGCATTATCATCAACAGTTGGATCCTCCCCCTCTACTCCATCGTCACCTACGCCGCGGGGCTCAAAACCGTTGACTTTGTCGTGGAAGGTTTTGACCGCAGCAAGGAAGTGATGATCGTAACAGAAAAGCCTGAGGAGATCAGCCAGGCGCTGATGGCAGCCTTTGAGTGCGGCACAACAAAAATCGCCGCCACAGGCGGCTACTCCAATGCAGATAAGACCATCATTTACTTTGTGGTTAACCGCTTTCAGATTTCCCGGATGCGAACACTCATCCATCAGATCGATCCGAAGGCATTTGTGACCATCAGTGAAGTCGCAGATGTTTTCAAAAGCAACGATTAAAAATACCCCTCATTGAATGTTCAATGAGGGGTGTTTTTTAGATGCGGAATGTGCCCATATATTTATAATCCTTACGTTCCTTACCGCTTTCCAGACGGAATGCAAAGGTTTCGGGATACGTTAAATACAAATGGGCAAGGGTGATTCCGATGTCCATGGGATTAAAATACTCTAAGACCTTATGCTTTATCAGACCGCTCTGATCCCAATAAATGTGAATATCCTCGCCCTCGTGGATGAAGTACCAGGGCTGGCTGTTGCAGCTGGAGGGCGCGAGGCGGGCATTTTCCAGACGCTCATCCTCCCGGTCCGCGATCTCATCCAGGTTCTTACGCTTAAACTCGCTGAGATCCTTACGCCGGGCATCGCCGTCCGGGTATCCCACCGTCAGGGTGATCACAAACTCCTTGCCGGGTACCAGCTCCTTTGTTTCCTTATCCGGCTTTCCCAGGCCCAGCCAGCACACGCCAAGACCCAGTTTCTGCAGATACAGATCCATCTGCTGGAACATAAAGCCCACATTTTCCAGGTAGCCTTCCTTCTTCTCGGAGTAGACGGCGATGAGCTGCTTGGTAGTAAAGGGACAAATGCAGCGGACATGTTCCTTCGATACAATATGAAACTCCACACCGATCTCCGGATACAACGGCTTCATTTGAAACGCCCGGATCTTCTCCAGCAGTTCCTCGCTGAGAAGCTCATCCGTGTAGCTGCGGACGGACTTTCTTTTTGTGATCATTTCTACCATAATACGCACATCCTTTCTAAATCTACTGTACCATATTTTCGTGTTCTTCGCAACAGAAAAACATCTTGCTTTTTGCTGTTTTCCATCGTATAGTAGTGGAAGAAATTGAGAGAAAGCGGTTGTTTTTATGGTTTTCGGCTATCCCATATGGGCATTGATCGTCATCTGCGTGGGCGTGTTTTTAGCGTCCTTTGTAGATGCCATTGGCGGCGGTGGCGGCATCATTTCTCTGCCCACCTATCTTATTGCCGGTATGCCAATGCACTTCGCATTGGGCACAGGCAAGCTTGCCTCCTGCCTGGGCACAGCAGCCTCCACATTCCGGTACATCAAAAACAAATGTGTAGGCTGGGCGCTGGCGATTCCCTCCATCCCCCTTTCACTGATCGGCTCTTATTTTGGAACACGGCTGCAGCTTTCTTTGGATGAGCGATACTTAAAATATCTTCTTTTGATTGTTTTGCCCATTGTTGCGGTCTTTTTGTTCAAGGAAAAGAACTTCTCCGAAGAGCGGGGCGAGATCGCGGTATGGAAGCAGCGGACCATCGTTTGGGTCGCCTCTTTCCTGCTGGGCGCTTACGACGGTTTCTACGGTCCCGGCTCCGGAACATTTATGCTCCTTTGTTTCTGCAAGCTTGCGAAGATGGATCTTCGCAGCGCATCCGGAAACGTGAAGCTTGTAAACTTCTCCTCCAATGTGGGCGCGCTGATCACTTCCCTCTTTGCAGGAACTGTTTTGATCCCCATCGGTCTGCTGGCTGCGGCATTCTCCTTTGCCGGTCACTACATCGGCGCAGGACTGATGATCAAAAACGGCACGAAGATCGTTCGTCCCATCATTTTGCTGGTGCTGGCGCTCCTTGCAGTAAAGCTGATTATAGAATTTATTGGCATATAAAAGAACCAAAAGAACCGTCCTTCCGGACGGTTCTTTTTTATTCTGTAATGTACTCAATAAAGGATTTGCAGACGCCCATACGGCGGGTAGTCACAAAAATACCGGCAACGCCCTGTCCTCCTGCAATGGAGAAGGTGTCGTCAAAGTCCTGGCTTAGATTTTCCAGGTAAATACCCACGGGAATGGGATCTTCCATGGCGTCGGGATCTCTGGGGTCGGGAAGCGGAATATTGTACTCCTCCGTGCCCCACATGGTGTCGGCCCGGTACTCCACGATGGCTCCGTCCACATAGTAGAGGCTATCCTCCCACTTTTCCAGCTGCTCCGGGGTATATACCTCCCGGAGGTCTGCCAGGCAGTCCCAATATCCCAAAAACTGGAAGGCGCTTTCGTCTGTTACCGCTGTATCCAAGTCGCCGTTTGCTATGTATGCGGAAAGCTGCTGGACAGAGGCGTAGTCTACCTCATCGATCGTCTCCCTGATATCAAAGCTCTCATACATGATAATATCCATGAAGAAGCGGGTGGAATCCACGCCCAGGTGCTCGCCGAATTTCTCCGCGTACTTCCTTCCGTCATCCCGGTCTGCGCTGATGATATTCATAAACACGCCCTGGAAACCGACAGAGGGCTGGTTAGACAGTTTGTGGATCTGCACCACAACAAACAGGATCACCAGCACACCGATAATAATATAAAGCCTGTGGTAATACCAAAAATTCAGCAGGCGCTCTTTTCTGGTATATTTCGACTTATCGTATTCTCCTGCCATTACAACAAATTCCTTTCACGCTATTATGGAAAGAGTATATCAGTTTTCTACTCTTTTTGCAATCCCCGACGGCGGTGCAGCAGGAAAGTTTCCGAAAAGTTCATAAAAACCACCGGATTTTCTTTAGAAATCCGGTGGTTTTTAAAAGTTCAAGATATCTCCCACTTCCGGGATGAAAAGTCTGGTTCCGATTGCGTCGCCTGCGACGGTTTTTACCTGCAGCCAAAGATCATGGACATCACTGTCACGGTCCGGAAGGTGGAGCAGTACAGTGGCATCCGCCATTGCGCAGGACATCTTCCAGGAAGAAATCGTGTTGGCATATGCATAGGGTGCGATCAGCAGGTCGATATGCCCCACCTCTTCCCTTCCCTTAAACTGCAAAGGCGCGGCATCGCCGGTAAACAACACCCGCTTGCTGCCCTCGATCAGGTAGCTTCTGTGGGTAACATCGTTCATTCCCAAATGGCGGGTGGCAATAGGCGTAACGGTAACACTGCCTATCTTTACAGAACCGGGTATCGCATCACAAG
>JAZSAB010000128.1:0-3003 GCA_045601675.1 Faecousia sp. | reverse complement strand
ATGGGAGCGGGGGCAACACCGGCGCGCAGGACAAAGCCGATGATGGCCCCAACCACCAACGCAACCACCAGACCCAGCCAGTTAAAGCCGATGGCTTCTACGCCGGGGTAACGGAACAGGAGCTCGGAGATCAGGGGGGCAATGCCGGTGGAGTACATCATGGCATTACTGAGCGCGCCCAGCTTTTCCTTCTTCACAAGAGCGTACAGGCAGACGCCCAGTACGGTGGGGAGCATATTGACAAGGTTCATACCCCAGGAGCCGAAGCCTACGGTCAGCAGGACAGCCAGGGTAGTCACATTATTCGGCTTGCAGCCGGGCAGGAATGTCAGCGCGGTGCAGAACAGACCCACGATGCCCATATTCAGGAAGGTGGCGGCAAGACCGCCCAGGGCAAAATAGTTGGTGGAGATCTTACAGGTGCTGGAGAGAATTTTCCAGAAACCGGTAAACATAGTCGCCCGGTCGGGCATAATAAATGCGGCTACGACAAAGCACAAAGAAAAGAAGGCGAAAAACAGCCGTAAAAAGCAGCTTTCCTCCATATTTTTAATTTTTTTCATAAAAACACCTCAAGGATGTAGAATTGGGAGCATCTGCAAGAGCCTCCCTGTGACGAGGGAGGTGGCGCAAAGCGCCGGAGGGAGAGAACTCTCCCCCAGTCACGGCTTCGCCGTGGCGGATACTTGGAAACAAAAGGGCAGTCCGAGGCTGTACTTCGGACTGCCCAGGCGATCGGCATAAAGCATCTCTTACACTCCCCGGTGGTTGTCCACCTTTCTTCGCCAGTTGTGCAAGAGAATGTATACAGGGATTAGATCTTCTCAGCTGCTTCCACGACGTGCTTCATAAGCACGGTGGTGGTAACGGCGCCAACGCCGCCGGGAACGGGAGTAATGGCCTCAACGATAGGCTCAACCTCGTCGAACACACAGTCGCCGGACATACCGCCCTTGCCCTTGGTGGTGATCTTCTCGGGGTTCCAGTTCATGGAAACGTCGATGACGATCTGACCCTCGCGGACGAAGTCCTTAGTCAGGGAGTTCAGCACACCGGCAGCGGTGACGATGATGTCAGCGCGCTTGCAGATCTCTGCGGTGTTGACGGTGCGGGTGTGGCAGACGGTGACGGTGGCGTTCTTGCCCATGAGCATCATAGCGGCGGGCTTGCCAACCACCAGGGAGCGACCGATGACAACGGCGTTCTTGCCCTTGCAGTCGATGCCGTAGTGGTCCAGGATCTCCATGCAGGCTGCGGGGGTGCAGGGTGCGTAGCCCAGGTCCTGACCTTCGAAAACGCCGGCGTTAGACATATGGGTCATGGAGTCAACGTTCTTGCAGGGAGCAAGGCGGTTGCAGATCTCGTCCTGGTCTGCCTTCAGGTGCTTGGGCAGAGGACGGAACATCAGCACGCCGTGAACGCTATCGTCAGCGTTTACTTCATCGATGACCTTCAGAACATCTTCCTTGGAAGCGTCCTCGGGCAGGATGTAGTTCTTAACAGCAACGCCCACTTCCTCAGCGCGCTTGGTAGCGCCCTTTTCGTAGGAGAGGTCAGAGGGGTTCTCGCCCAGGCGGATGATGCCCAGGGTGGGGGTGACGCCCTTTTCACGCAGGGCAGCCGTGCGGGTCTGCAGAGCAGCGACCAGCGCTTCGTTTACTTCTTTACCAAGCAATCTCTTTGCCATTGTTTGTTCCTCCAAATGAAATTTGAATGGGAGGGCGGGTCAAGACCCGCCCCTACGGGTTGTTTTGAAAACTGGACGATACCGAGCACAAAACGGAACGAGCATCGCCGCACTGTGCACGAATTGCCCGCGCGGGCTCCGCGCTTAGACGCCGAAGCCGGACTTGACGGTGTTGAAGATCTCGTCGGCCATAGCGCCGTATTTATCCAGCATACCCAGAGCCTTTGCGTTCATCTCCTCAGCGACCTGGCGGTTTTTCAGGGTCTTGGTGTTGATGAACACATTGAGGGAGGCTGCCTGCAGAGCGGCCTTGCAGCAAACGGCGCCGCAGCCTGCGTCGGAAACAGCCAGGCGGCTGCCCTTAGCGGCAAATACTGCGATGTACTCAATAGCCTGGCAGCACAGCTCCATGATCTTCATGGGGGTGGAGCAGGCGATGATGGTAGCCTCTTCCATGATCTTATCGCGGTTGGGATCGTCCTTGGGGATGCCGTAAGCCTTAGCCAGGGGCAGGAAGTTGACTTCGTCAGCCTCCACCTGATTCAGAAGCTCGGTCTGCAGAGCGTCGCACTTTGCTTTCAGCTCGATGATCTCAGCCTCAACCTCGGCATACTTCTTCTTACCAACGGTGAGGGAGCCCACCATGTTGCCCAGAGCGGTGCCGATGGCGCCCACCAGAGCAGCTGCGCCGCCGCCGCCGGGAGCGGGAGCGTCGGATGCCAGAACTTCCACAAACTTGCGGCAGGTTTCCATTGTCATATCCATAAGAAAAATTCTCCTTTGTCGAATTTTAATTGACAATTGACAATGGACAATGAACAATGAAGGTATTTTCCTTCGAAAAATGATTTAGATTGTTGCATTTTTGCGCCGTTTTGCAGGAGAGGGTTTTAATTCGCCCCTACATTGGGTCGTCGCCTTTGGCGACTCCGCAATTGTCAACTGTCAATTGTCAATTGTCAATTATAATAAATGCTCCAAAAGCAGAGGCGGTTTCCCGCCTCTGCTTAGAGGTAATTCTAAAACAAATTAGAACAGGCCGCTAACCTTACCGGTCTCGGTGTCAACATCGACACGGCGGTATGCGGGGTCTGCAGCGGTGCCGGGCATCATGGAGATGGTACCAGCCATGGGGCACAGGAACTTAGCGCCGCCGTACTCCAGAATGTCACGGATGGTCAGCTTCCAGCCGGTGGGAACGCCCTTCTTGGTGGGGTCGTCACTGAGGGACAGGTGAGTCTTAACCATCATGGTGCAGTAGTCAGCGTACTTGGGATCGGACTCGAAGCGCTGAGCCTTCTCCTGAGCCAGGGGCA
>JAZSAB010000127.1:0-6417 GCA_045601675.1 Faecousia sp. | reverse complement strand
TATATTATAATGTATAAGGATTACAGCTTTATCTCTATCTCAACGCCAGCGGGAAGGTCCAGGCTCATCAGAGCTTCGACGGTCTTCTGGTTGGGGTTGAGGATATCGATCAGTCTCTTGTGGGTTCTGCGCTCGAACTGCTCACGGCTGTCCTTGTACTTATGAACAGCGCGAAGGATGGTAACAACTTCCTTCTTGGTGGGCAGGGGGATGGGGCCGGACACGGAAGTGCCGTTCCGCTTTGCGGTTTCAACGATCTTTGCTGCGCTGGAATCGATCAGCTGATGGTCGTAAGCCTTCAGACGGATACGAATCATCTCTTGGTTTGCCATGGTTTGTTTTCCTCCTTGAATATCGTACTCAGTTTGCTTGGTGTCTGGGTACGGTCGAACTTTACTGTTCACGCCTCCGTGCGTATCATTCCGAGCCAATAAAAATGGCCGACGCAAGGCCGACCTTTCTACTGCCGCAGCGATATACGCAGCGCAAAACAGAAGAGTTCAGCCGCCCGATGACCGGACATACTCCGCAGAAGTTACCGTCTTTCGACGCAATCTCCTGCATCATCGCAGTGCAACGCGCAGAGAGTCCCTACACGCGCCCGATTATCTTACCACCTATCCGGGTGTTTGTCAAGCATTTTCTACAAAAATTTTTTACTTTTTTCGTTAAGTTCGCAGAATTTTTCCATGAGGAATATTCCTTGACGAAAAGCGGCGGGGCGGTGTAAAATACAATGAGAATATATAAGGAGGACTTAACTTATGTATGATTTTGATAAAGTGATCGACCGGAGTAATACCGACAGTGTGAAATTCGATCTGCGGGAGAAAAACGGCTATGACGATTCTGTGCTGCCCCTTTGGGTGGCGGATATGGACTTCCAGGCACCGGATTGCATCCGGGACGCCATCCGGAAGGTCACCGATCACGGCATCTTCGGATACAGCATTTTAAATGACGACTACTTCCCTGCCCTGCGGGATTGGTTTCAAAAGCATTTCGATTGGGAGCTCCGGGAGGAATGGATGCAGAACACCCCCGGCGTGGTATTCGCCCTGTCCGTGGCGGTCCGCGCTGCAACAGATCCCGGGGACCGGGTGCTGATCCAGCCCCCGGTATACTACCCCTTCCGCTCCGTCATCGAGCAGAACGGGCGGGTAATCGTAGAAAATCCTCTTATTTATAAGGATGGCAAGTACACCATCGATTTTGAGGATTTCGAAAAGAAGATCGTAGAAAACGGGGTAAAGCTCTTTATCCTCTGCTCTCCCCACAACCCCATCTGCCGGGTCTGGACAACGGAGGAACTCCAGCGCATGGGCGAGATCTGCAAAAAGCACAATGTAACCGTGGTGTCCGACGAGATCCACTGCGACTTTGCTTTCCCCGACCATCCCCACATCCCCTTCCCCAAGGCCTGCCCGGACATGGCGGAGAACTGCATCGTCTGCACCGCCCCCAGCAAGAGCTTCAATATTGCGGGACTCCATGTGTCTAACATTTTCATTCCCGGTGAAGATCTGCGAAACCGCTTCAAAAAGCAGCTGGACATCATCGCCCACCACGAGCCTAACCTTTTAGGCACTGTCGCCTGCCGCGCCGCCTACCGGGGCGGAGAGCAGTGGCTGACCGAGTGTAAGGCATATATGCGCCAGAATCTCAACTACGTCCGGTCTTTCCTGCAGGAAAACATTCCCGGCATCCGTCTTGTAGAGCCGGAGGGTACATACTTTGCCTGGATGGACTGCAGCGGTCTGGGGCTTACCAAGGAATCCCTTGACGATCTCATTTTGAACAAAGCCGGTCTGTGGCTGGATAGCGGCGCTATGTTCGGCGACTGCGCCGCCCAGTTCCAGCGTATGGTCCTGGCCTGCCCCCGGAAAACCTTGGCGGAAGCCATGACCCGGCTGAAAAACGCGGTAAACGCTTTATAAGCAAAAATAAAACGCACCCTGTCAAATTCTGCAGGGTGCGTTTTTTGGCGGAAAAGTGCTTGCTATTTTTGTATCTTCATTATACAATAATAAGGTATTGTTAAAAGAAGCGAGGGGATCCGTTATGAAACTCGGATTTGACAACGATCTTTATATTCAAAGCCAGTCCGCTCACATCCGGGAGCGGATCCGTCAGTTCGGCGGCAAGCTGTACCTGGAGTTTGGCGGCAAGCTTTACGACGACTACCACGCATCCCGTGTGCTCCCCGGTTTCCATCCGGACAGCAAGCTGCGGATGCTGCTGCAAATGAAGGAGCAGGTGGAAATCGTCATCGCCATCAACGCCGATGACATCGAAAAGAACAAGGTCCGGGGCGACCTGGGCATTACCTACGACCGGGATGTGATCCGTCTCATCGACATTTTCCGCGGTCTCGGTCTGTTCGTCAGCAGCGTGGTGCTGACCCGATTCAACGGTCAGACCCTGGCAAAGGCATTCCAGTCCCGGCTGGAGGGTTTGGGCATCAAGGTCTATCACCACTACGCCATTGAAGGCTATCCTGCCAACATCTCTCATATCGTCAGTGATGAAGGTTACGGCAAAAACGAATATATCGAGACCCAGCGAGAGCTGGTGGTCGTCACCGCCCCCGGTCCCGGCAGTGGCAAGCTTGCCACCTGCATGAGTCAGCTCTATCATGAGCACAAGCGGGGTGTAAAATCCGGCTACGCCAAGTTTGAGACTTTCCCCGTTTGGAATCTGCCTCTGAATCACCCGGTAAACCTGGCATACGAAGCTGCCACCGCAGACCTCAGTGATGTGAATATGCTGGACCCCTTCCATATGGAAGCCTACGGCAAGACCACCGTCAACTATAACCGTGATGTGGAAGCATTCCCCGTGCTGGTGACTATGTTCGAGCGGATCTTGGGTACTTGCCCCTACAAGTCCCCCACGGATATGGGCGTCAATATGGTTGGCAACTGCATTGTGGACGACGAGGTTACCCGGGAGGCCTCCCGGCAGGAGATCCTCCGCCGGTACTACGCTACCCTCTGCGATGTAAAGCAGGGCAAGGCCCAGGAGAGTCAGGTCCTGAAAGTGGAGCTGCTGATGAAGAAAGCAGGCGTAAATCCCGACGAGCGCCGGGTGGTTGTTCCCGCACTTGAAAAAGCAGCAGCAACCGGAAAACCCGCCGCCGCCATGGAACTGCCGGACGGTCGCATCGTCACCGGTAAGACCTCCGATCTTCTGGGTGCTTCCGCGGCGCTGCTTCTGAACGCGCTGAAAGCGTTGGGTGGTATGGACGACGAGCTGCATCTCATCTCCCCCACCATCATCGATCCCATCCAGCATCTGAAGGTTGACCACTTCGGCAACCGCAATCCCCGACTGCACACCGACGAAGTGCTCATCGCCCTCTCCATCTGCGCCGCGACAGATCCCGCCGCAGAGCACGCTATGGAGCAGCTTAGTAAGCTCCGGGGCTGCGATGCCCACTCCTCTGTGATTCTCTCCGCGGTGGATGAGAAGACATTTAAGCGTTTAGGTGTGAATCTCACCTGCCAGCCCCAGTATAACGGATAATAAAAAACCGATAGATCTTTCGATCTATCGGTTTTCTTTTTTACAGAGTTTCCATAACCGCGCGGATGCGGGCGATGGTGCGGTCGTAGCCCAGAATCTGCATAACGGTGTAGAGGTCCGGGGAATTGGTCTTACCGGTGACCGCCTGGCGGATGAAAGTAGATACATCGGCAACCGTGCCGGGGAAGGCATCGGGATCTGCCTTGTAGGCTTTCATATCGGTGGTAAAGCCCAGCTCGGTGGTGATCTCCTTGACCTTATCGAACCAAATGGCGGAATCATCCGCAATATCGAACTTCTCCAGGAACTTGGACAGTGCGGTCTTAATGGTTTCGGGAGAGAACTTCTCATTCCACTGAGGAGCTTCCAGATACTCGTCATAGAAGAAGCCCATGTAAGGCTTTGCCTCCTGCCAGGTTGCCAGGTCCTTGCGGGGCTTCTTGCCGCCGCGACCGATGGCAAGAATACGCTTTGCGTACTCCGGATCTGCCTCCAGCTTCGCGCCGAAGTCTTCGTCAAATTCCTTTGCCCATTCGGTCAAAAGCGCATAGACCGTCTCGGCGGTCATCTTGGAAATGACATTTTTGCTGACATCGGTCAGCTTAGCGTAGTCAAACAGAGAGCCGGCGGGGTTCAGTTTCTTGGGGCTGAACTGGAAGGCATCGATATCCGCGTCGGGGTTTGCCCGGCGCCAATCCTCAAAGTTGGAGTTGAGGATGGTCATAATGTATTCCCGGACAGCGGCAATGGGGAAGCCTTCTGCCTTATAGTAGGTCAGCGCCAGTTCCGGGTCCTTGCGCTTGGAGAGCTTGCGCTTGGATGTGCCGTCCATCTTCATAAGCGGTCCAATATGGACATACTTGGGAAGCTTGAAGCCCAGCGCCTTAAACAGCTGGATGTGGAACGGCAGCGTTGCCATCCACTCGTCGCCACGGACCACATGGGTGGTATGCATCAGGTGATCGTCCACCGCATGGGCGAAGTGGTAAGTGGGAATGCCGTCAGACTTTAAGAGCACGTGGTCGATATCGTTTTCGGTGATGGTCAGTTTGCCCTTAACCAGGTCGTCGAACTTGAACTGGTTCTCGATGCTGCCGGTGGAACGGAAACGCAGCACCCAGGGATTGCCCGCGTCCAGCTGCGCCTTGATGTCTTCCATAGAGCGGTCACGCCACATGGCGAACTCACCGTAGTAGCCAAAGTTTACCTTGGCTTTTTCCTGCTTTTCACGCATAGCGGTCAGCTCTTCCTCGGTGCAGAAGCAGGGATAGGCCTGTCCTTCGCTTACCAGCTTCTTTGCGAAAACATGGTAAATGGACGCGCGCTGACGCTGACGGTAAGGACCGTAATTGCCGTGATCACCATCAATGGTTGCGCCCTCGTCAAAAACGATGCCGTAGTGCTTCAGCGTATTGATCAGTACCTCAACCGCGCCGGGAACTTCCCGCTTTGCGTCGGTATCCTCCACACGCAGGAACAGACCGCCACCACTCTGGTGTGTCATACGCTCGGAAATGGTGCCCTGGACAAGGTTGCCCAGATGGACGAAGCCGGTGGGAGAGGGTGCCATACGGGACACCACCGCGCCTTCCGGCAGGTTTCGCGCAGGGAAACGAGCTTCCACCTCTTCGGGGGTCTCGGTTACATTGGGAAACAGCAGCTCGGCTAATGCTTGATAATCCATAATTACTACCTCTGTCATAAAATTCTACCTTACTATACCATATAAAATATAGGAAAGTCAATTTCTCGTTGCGTTTTCCCGGCAACTATGTTAAAATAGCGGAAACTGTATGTGCGGGCGGCAGATTGCCGCCCCTACACCCGACTTTTGAAAAGAGAGGCGTATTGTAATGGAAGAAATCGTACAGAAAAAGAGAATGTTATCCGGCATTAAGCCCTCCGGTGATCTGACCCTGGGCTCTTACTTGGGTGCCGTGAAGAATTGGGCAGAGCGTGCCGATCAGTATGACTGCTTCTACTTTATGGCAGACCTCCACGCCATCACTGTTCGGCAGAATCCCGCAGATCTGCGCCGCCGCACCTTGGAGCAGCTGGCTCAGTACATCGCCTGCGGTCTTGACCCGGAGAAAAACACCCTGTTCGTACAGAGCCATGTGCATCAGCATGCGGAGCTTGGCTGGGTGCTGGATTGCTATTCCCAGTTTGGTGAGCTCTCCCGTATGACCCAGTTTAAGGATAAGTCCGCAAAGAACGCGGATAACATCAACGCAGGTCTTTTCACCTATCCCAGCCTGATGGCAGCGGACATTCTGCTGTATCAGCCGGACCTTGTGCCCGTTGGTGAGGACCAGAAACAGCATGTGGAGCTGACCCATGTGATCGCCCGCCGCTTTAACGGCATCTATGGCGATGTATTCAAGATTCCCGAGCCCTTCATCCCCAAGGTGGGTGCCCGTGTTATGAGCCTTACCAATCCTATGGCTAAGATGTCCAAGTCCGAAAACGAGGACACCGGTCGGGTGCTGCTGATGGACGACCCCGCTTTCATTATGAAGCAGTTTAAGCGTGCCATTACCGACTCCGACACGGAAAACTGCGTGCGCTACGACAAAGAAAACAAGCCCGGCGTCGCAAACCTGATGACCATCTACTCCGCCGTCACCGGCAAGACCTTTGAGGAGATCGAAAGCGAGTTTGCAGGTCTCGGTTACGGCGCATTCAAGCCTAAGGTAGGCGAGGCGGTCATCGAGACCCTCCGTCCCATTCGCGAGGAGACCCAGCGTCTGCTGAAGGACAAGGCCTACCTGGAAAGCGTTTACCGCGCCGGCGCGGAAAAGGCAAGCTATGTTGCCGAGAAGACCCTGCGCAAGGTCTACAAGAAGGTCGGCTTCCTGCAGAGATAATCACCTCCCAAAAAGCAAAAAACAC
>JAZSAB010000126.1:0-2305 GCA_045601675.1 Faecousia sp. | reverse complement strand
CCACAGCGGTCTTATAATCTGCCCCGGAAGCTCTGTTCAAGTAGGAATTCAGCATAGCAGTCATGGCGGGAGAATCCTGTTCACTGTGGAGCTTCCTCTGGTCTTCCAGACGGTAGGCATCCATACAATCGCAGACCAAATCGCCCAGAATACGGTAGCCGCTGCAACGGAAGTCTGTCAGCAGATCGAAATATTCAGCAAAATCCTCCGGGAGATACTGTTGCAGGAATGTTTCCCGGCGCTCTTCCGGCATCAAATGCCAGCTATTATCCCGGATGGCGCGGTACAATTCCGTCACCTGCTCTTGGGAAAGGGCTGAGAACAGGGCATACAAAGTATCCGTATCGTAATCATCTTCCTGGCAACGGGCGAACAGAATCTTTGCAATATCACTCTGCCGAGCGCGTTCTTTTATGGGTTGGCGGCTGGCACGGATACGCTGCAGGCAGTGCTTATAATCCTGTGCCAACGCAGATATAGCAGAAAGGATTGTGGGGTCTAATTTCTTTTCCCATCCTGGAACAGCAAATGTATAGAGGTCAGCGGGCTTGTTCTTTCTGGGTTTCTTCTTCGGAGTATGCCGCTGCAACTGATATGCCAGGTAGGGCAGCTTCTCCAAATTGGAATCTACCTTCGACCAATCGGTTTTTTCGTAGTAGGCTTTCAGCCGCTCTGCCGGGGTAGGCTCGTACCACTTCCGCTGTTCTTCTGCGGCATCCATAATATCCTTAAACCGCAGGAAGCGGCTCCGCTTGATATCCTTTGCGCCTAGGTATTCCGACAGGTCAGGCTTGACACCGCTCTTGGCAGAGTCGATCTCTAAGCCAGTAAGGATTGCCAGGATCTCCACCTCCTGCCGGAACGCCCGATGCCGCCCAGCCGCGCGCGAAATGGATGAAAATATGTTATACTGGTACTGCGGAGCAAGGTCGAGGGACGGTTTGCCACCAAGAGTGCGCCTTTAGAACGGGACTATGGCTGCTTTCGAGTACGCGGAATTGCACCTCGAGTGCGGGCATTAAACTTCACTTTTATTCAAGCAGCCAACTCCGCATCGATAATTTTTGCGGAGGTGTTTATGGAAGCGTCATTGTATTGTGGCTGTGGGCTGGATGTCCACAAAGAGGTTATCGAAGCCTGTATTCTTCGGGGACTCGGCGCAGAACCCGAAGTGATCCGTCGTTCTTTTGGAACTACAAAGCCGGACCTTCAGAAGCTTATGGACTGGCTTGGTGAGAATGACTGCTATACCGTAGCAATGGAAAGCACCGGCGTCTACTGGAAGCCCATCTACCAAACTCTCGAAACTGAGTCCAAGTACATTGAACGGATCTGGGTTGTCAACGCCCGACATATGCGGAATCTTCCGGGTCGCAAAACGGACATTCAGGATGCTGAGTGGATCGCTACTTTGCTGCGACATGGATTGTTGGAGAAAAGTTTCGTTCCTTCCATGCCAATTCGTGATCTGAGAGAGTGCGCCCGTCTGCACCGCACCTTCGTGCAGGAACGGTGTCGCTATGTCAATCGCCTGGAGAAATTCTTACAGGCCCACGGTTTTAAGTTTTCGTCGGTTATGAAGGATATCCTCTGCGTAACCGGAAGAAAGCTGCTGGATATTTTGCTTGATACCGGAGTGCTGACACCGGAGGATGTGGAGAAAAATTGCCGCAGACTTCGCCGTCCCACTCAAGAGATCGCGGCAGCCGTCTGCGGCAACATGACCCTTGCAGAGCGCCGCCTCCTCAAGCAACTACTCCACAAGCTGGATTCCGCCCGGGAGGATATTACCAGTATCCTCGAGGACATGCGCCTTCTGTCCCAACCATTCCAAGAACAAATTGCGATCATCGACTCCATTCCCGGCTTCGATGAGGAATCCGCTATGGAGATTATAGCAGAGATCAGCGAGGTTCCGCAAGAGCATTTTGCCACCTCGGAAAAACTTTGTTCCTGGTCTGGGACGACACCGAGAAATGACGAGAGCGCCGGAAAAATCAAATCACGGAGAACCAATCACGGAAACAGCTATGTGAAAGCGATTTTGTGCCAATGTGCATGGGCAGCTGTGAGTGTACGCAATTCTCCGTTTCGATCCTGGTACTGGGCGCACAAGCATAAGCTTGGGGAAAAGAAGGCGATCATTGCGATAGCAAGAAAGCTGTTGAAGTTGATTTATCTGCTGCTAAGCAGAAACCAAATGTACCAACCGCTGGTACTGGTGCAACAGTGATACCATGATGTCATATTGATTTTTGCTCTGCCAGACAGAGCCAACTTTTTGCGCCTTTTTTCAAGAGCATCT
>JAZSAB010000125.1:0-4565 GCA_045601675.1 Faecousia sp. | reverse complement strand
CCTGGAAGCCCAATGTAAAGCGGGTCAAGGCCATTGTCAACGGTACTCCGTGCCATGTGTACGCTTGTACCAGATGCCTCCGTTCCAACAAGGTTGAACGGGCTGTCTGATAATCTGTGTGTAATAACGGCATTGCGTATGCAATGCCGTTTTTGCTTTTTATAAGAACACTGGCGGCTGTGCCAGCCCAAGGGGAAGGCTCCCTCTCATCAGGGAGGTGGCACGGCGCAAGCCGTGACGGAGGGAGAGAAATAAGCAGAAAAACATTCTCTCCCCCAGTCATGCTATTCGCATGACAGCCCCCTCGTCAGAGGGGGCCTTGAGTGCGCAAATACCGCCAGCACGGCCGGTGGTTCTGCTTTTTATATGAGCTCGAAGAACTGGCGAAAAGCCGTGGGAAGCGCCGCGTTTTGGCGGATCTCCCCCGCCGTAAACCAAGAAAACTCCCCGCCCGCTTCTTTTACTTCCATATACACACCCCGCATTTCCCAGCGGATATGGGTGAAGATGTGCTGCCGGTTCAGGATCTTTTCGATCTCCACCGGCCGCAGCGTCATATCCTTCACCGCAGAAAGCACTTGCTGGGTATCCAAATGTCCCGCCAAGTTGGGAAATTGCCAAAGTGACGCCAAAAGTCCGGTGTCCGGGCGCTTTTCCAGAGCATAGCAGTCACCGCAGCGTAAAATGAATACGGTTTTCTTTTCCAGCTTTTTGTCCTTTTTGGGGGACTTTACCGGCAGGCTTTCCGCCCTGCCGGATTTTTTTGCCTTGCAGATACTATTGCAGGGGCAGCTTTCGCAGTCCGGCTTTCTGTTCGGTCCGCAGACCGTTGCGCCCAGCTCCATCAGTGCCTGAGTAAAAGCGCCTGCCTCCGCGGGATAGACCTTTGCCAAGGCTTCCCGCACCTGCTTTTGGTAGGCGGGGGTGTCGATGGGGGTATCGTCGTCAGTAAGACGCGCAATGACCCGCAGCACGTTTCCGTCTACCGCGGGGGTAGGTTTTCCAAAGGCAATGGAGCAGATCGCGCCGGCGGTGTAGGGTCCGATACCGGGCAGCGCCAGAATCTCATCGTAGGTTTCCGGGAACTTGCCACCGTGCTGCTCTTCAATTTTCTGAGCAGCCTTTTTAAGATTCCGGACCCGGCTGTAATATCCCAAGCCCTCCCAAAGCTTCTGCAGTAACTCATCGTCGGCATTTGCAAGAGCGCTTACTGAGGGAATCTCGGCAAGAAAGCGGGCATAGTAGCCCTTCACCGCCTCCACCCGGGTCTGCTGGAGCATGATCTCCGAAAGCCAGATGTGGTAGGGGTCTTTGTCCTGCCGCCAGGGAAGTTCCCGCTTATTTTCCTCATACCAGGGAAGCAGCGCCCCAGTTAGTTTTTCAAAAATATTCACGAAGCGCACCTCCTTTTTAGGAAACCGCCGCTGCGGATTATGCAGCGGCGGCAATTTTTATACTCTTGCGTGACCCTGGGCGCAGATCACATCCACGACCTGGTCCACACATTCCTGGCAAAGCTCCTTTGTGCCTGCCTCGACCATGACCCGGATCACAGGCTCGGTGCCGGATTCCCGGACCAGAATACGACCGGTGTCACCCAGCTTATCCGCAACCGCCTGCACTGCCGCCTGCACCGCAGGATCGTTCTGTGCTTCGGGCTTGGATTTGACACGGACATTCTTCAGCACCTGGGGATAGATGGTCAGGCCCTCGCAGAGCTGGCTCATTTTCTTCTTGCTTGCGATGAGAACTTCCATCATCTTCAGGCTGGTGAGGATGCCGTCGCCGGTGGTGGCGTACTTGGAGATGATGATATGGCCGGACTGTTCACCGCCCAAACGGCAGCCGTTATTTACCATATACTCGTAGACATACTTATCGCCCACGGCGGTCTTTGCGTAGTTGATGCCCAGCTCATCGAAGGCCTTATACAGACCGAAGTTGGACATAACGGTGGTAACAACGGTGTTATTGTCCAGCTGACCCCGGTCACGCATATAGTTACCCAGAGCGTAGAGGATATGGTCGCCGGTGATCACTTCACCGTTTTCGTCCACGCACAGGCAGCGGTCCGCGTCGCCGTCGTAGGCAAAGCCCACATCCAGACCGTTCTCCACCACGAACTTCTGCAGAACTTCGATGTGGGTAGAGCCGGCATTGGTGTTGATATTGGTGCCGTTGGGCTCGGCGTTAATCACATAGGTCTTCGCGCCCAGAGCGTCAAATACGGACTTTGCAATGTTCCAGGCAGAGCCGTTGGCGCAGTCAAGACCCACCTTGATGCCCTTGAAGGAGTACAGACCCAGGCTGATGAGGTAGCCGATGTAGCGGTTTCTGCCGGAAGCGTAGTCCACGGTGCGACCGATGCGCTCCCGCTTACCGAAGGGGATCTCCTCCCACTTTTCACCGAACAGCTCCAGCTCTCCGTCAATATAGCTTTCGATGAGGGCGATGGTTTCTTCGTCCATCTTCTCACCGTGGGAGTTTAAGAGCTTAATGCCGTTGTCGTAGTAGGGGTTGTGGCTGGCGGAGATCATAACGCCGCAGTCGAACTCATCCACACGGGTCACATAGGCAACAGAGGGAGTGGTGGTGACGTGGAGCAGGTATGCGTCCGCGCCGGAGGCGGTAATGCCTGATGCCAGGGTGTACTCAAACATGTAGCTGGAGCGGCGGGTGTCCTTGCCGATGACGATCCGCGCAGGCTCTTCTACTCCGTCGCGGCGCTTCCGTTCGCCGTAGTACCAGCCCAAGAAACGACCGATCTTATATGCGTGGTCTGCGGTGAGGTTTACATTGGCTTCGCCGCGGAAGCCGTCGGTTCCGAAATACTTGCCCATTTTTATATCCCCCTTATTTCTTTTCAACAATGACGCCGCCGGTCTTATAAATGCTGTTTTCCGGGACAACGCCGCGGACGCAGGACAGCGGATAGATATTGGAATTTCTGCCGATCACGGTGCCGGGATTGAGGACGCTGTTGCAACCAACCTCCACGAAATCGCCCAGCAGCGCGCCCACCTTCTTGATGCCGGTGGGGATCTTCTCCGGTCCGTTAATGACCACCAAAGTTTTGTCAGACTTTACATTGGAGGTAATAGAGCCGGCGCCCATATGGGACTTATAGCCTAAGATGCTGTCGCCTACATAGTTGTAGTGAGGCACCTGGACGCTATCGAAGAGGATCACATTCTTCAGCTCCGTAGAATTACCAACCACACAGCCTCCGCCTACCAATGCGCTGCCGCGGACAAAGGCGCAGTGGCGCACCTCGGTGTTCGCGCCGATGATACAGGGCGCGCCCAAATAAGCGGTAGGCGCGACCTTTGCGGTATTGTGGACCCAAACCTGGGGAGAAACCTCGGTGTACTGGCTCTTATCCAGGCCCTCCCCCAGGCTGAGGATCAGGTCCTTAATGCCTTTCAGGGCCTCCCAGGGGTATGTAAAGCCCTGCAGGTACTCTTTTGCCATCGTATGGGACAGATCATAGAGGTTTTCGATCTTGCACATAACAGTCTCCTTTACAAAAAGTTGAATTTGATAAACTTTGTATTGGTATTGATACAGAAATTATATCACGACCCCACCCCGGGTGTCAACTATCCATCTTCTGGAAGTCTTCCGGAAAAAGGTTTACTTTTCCCGGAAAGGATGGTACAATATTTTTAAGCTTTTTTGAGGAGTTCATTTATGAAACGCTATTTACGGCAATTTAGAGAATCGGCCCGGAAGGGCGATTGGGTGCTGCTTCTGTTGTGCCTGATCTGCACCGCTTTCGGCTGCCTTGTAATAGCCAGCGCCACCAACGCAAGAGGATACTTCCAGTATGTGGCGGTTCAGATCCTGGCGGCTGCCATCGGCATCGTTCTTTACGTGCTCGTGTCCACGGTGGACGCGGATTTTCTCTCGGAGCACCGATTGAGTCTGGTGGCTTTCAACACCTTTTTGCTTCTGCTGCTGATTCCCTTCGGTGTGGATGTCAACGGCAACAAGAGCTGGATCGAGCTGCCTTTGATCCCTTTCCGCATCCAGGTAGCGGAGATCTGTAAGATCTCCTATATTCTTATTATGGCGTCCGTTATGAACGCCCACAAAAGCAGCATTTCCCACTGGAAATCCGTGGGACATATGGCTGTACATTTGGGTATTCTGGCCGGTCTTAATATGGCGCTTTCCAGCGACTTTGGTGTTTCGCTGATCTTCGTATTTATTTTCGCGGGTATGGCTTTTGCCGGCGGTGTCAGCCTCATTTGGTTCGGCATCGCGGGTGTAGGCATCGCGGCGGCCTTTCCTGTGTTTTACAGCAAAATTCTGGACGAATACCAGCGTCTGCGTATTGAAGTTCTTTTTAATCCGGATCTCGATCCTCTGGGCACCGGTCCACGGTACCACACGGTTCAGTCCCTCCGCTCCCTCACCGGCGGCGGTATGACCGGCCAGGGCCTGTTCCAGGGTCACAGAACCCAGACGGAAGGTGCCCTCTTTGCCCAGCACACTGACTATATCTTCGCCGCCATCGGCGAGGAACTGGGTTTCGTAGGCTGCGCTTTGGTAGTCGTTGCGCT
>JAZSAB010000124.1:0-6445 GCA_045601675.1 Faecousia sp. | reverse complement strand
AGATTAAACAGGTCGTGGATATGACCCAGAACGTTGTAGCAATCGGGAATAGAGTCCACAATGACCCGGAAGGCGTAAATGTCATACAGCTCGTCAATGGCCTTGCCCTGACTTTGCATCTTGCGGTAGATGGAGTAAACGTGCTTGATCCGGCCGTAGGCGGTGTTCTGAATACCAACACGGGTCAGACGCTCCTGGATCTTGTCCTGAATGGTGTGCATGAAGGCTTCGTCCTGCTCTTTGTGGGCAGACAGATAGCCGGTGATGTTGTTGTAATCCTCGGGATCCAGATACCGCAGGGAAATATCCTCCAGCTCCCACTTGATCTTCTGCATACCAAGGCGGTGTGCCAGCGGCGCATAGATATCCATGGTCTCCCGGCACTTGCTTATCTGCTTGGCGGGGGTCTGGTACTGCATGGTGCGCATATTGTGAAGCCGGTCGGCAATTTTGATAAGCACCACCCGGATGTCCTTGGACATGGCCATGAACATCTTGCGCAGATTCTCCATCTGCTGCTCCTCGGAGCTGGAGAAATTGGCGCGGGTCAGCTTGGTAACGCCTTCCACCAGCTCTGCGGTGACGCGACCGAACTTCTTGGCAATATCGTCGAAAGAGGCGTCGGTGTCCTCAATGCAGTCGTGGAGCAGAGCGCCCAGCACCGCATCCATATCAAGACCCATTTCCGCGACGATGGCAGCAACGGCCAAGGGATGGATGATATAGGGAGAGCCGTCTTTGCGCAGCTGGTCCTTATGCTTGTCCCGAGCGTAGTCCACTGCCCGGTCGATGAGGTCCATATCCGCGTCCGGCATATATTTTTGGAGTGTTTGGTATAAAGCGCCGTAATGGCCGGCAAAAGTTTCCATAGTTACTCGCTTTCTTTCGCAGCAAGAAGACGCTGCATGGTTTGGCTTTTTGTAAGATCAGCCTTTTCCGTGGTGGGGAGCAGGCGGACGGTTAAGTATTTGTGGAGGGTCTGCACCTCGATAAGCTCCACATCTGAGAAGATATCTAGGGCGGTCATAAGCATACCCAGGCTCAGGGGAATACCGCTGCGGCGGACGATTTTCCGTAAAAGACAGATGGGAGATTCCGTAAGATCCTCCTCCGGGGCGCTGGCAAGGTATCGCCAGATGACGCCCAAGGTGTTTCTGTCCGGCAGGAGCTTTTCGGCGGCATCCTTGCAGACACAGCCGCTGTGGAGGCTGCCGTAACCGCAAAGGTCCGGGTCGCACTCCGCCTTGCAGGACGGGCGGATATCCACGATGTTCATCTGGACGGACCGTTCACCCCGGAATTCGTTGATCTGGGGCATAAAGGCAACATCCACCAGGTCGCCCTCCCGGATAGAGGCGGTGGCGGCGGTGCAGGAGAAGTAGATGGCCTGGAAGGCGTATCTGCCCTGGCGCAGCCGCAGCCGCATATGGCGTCCGCCGCCTACGGCGCTGATGCGCTCCACCTGCAGCTCTTCCATCACAAGCACCGGCTTGGGGCAGCTGTTGCCGCAGGGCTCAAGAACATTCAAGCTGTCCACATTGGAGAGGGTCAGCAGCTCCGGCTTTACGGCGCAGTCTGCTTCCAGCACGGTCCGGGGACCGGCTTCGGAATAGTAGCGCTTTGCAAGCTGGCAGATAGCCTCCCGGAACGCGGAGATCTGGCTGCGGTGAATGGTAAAGCCAGCGGCAAGCTCGTGACCGCCGTAGCTTTCCAGCAAATGGGAAAGGGTGCTTAAGGAGGAGAAGAGGTTAAAGCCGCCGTAGCTGCGGGAGCTGGCTTTTCCGTGCTCGCCGTCTAAGGAGATCAGGAAGGTGGGGCAGCAAAACTCCTCCGCAATGCGGCTGGCAACGATACCCACCACACCCTGGTGCCAGCCTTCGTCTGCCAGGACCAGCGCCTCGGGCTGACGGTCTTTGGGAAGCATATCCAGCACCTGCTGGTAGATCTCCGCCTCCACGCTCTGGCGCTGGCGGTTTAAATCGCAAAGTGCCTTGGCAAGCTCCTCGCCCTCCTGGGGGTCGTCGGTGAGCATCAGGTCCACGGCAAGGTGGATCTGCCCCATTCTGCCGGCGGCGTTGATCCGGGGCGCAAGCATATAGCCTACGGAAGAGGCGGTGATGGTAGAGGCATCGCAGCCACATTCCTTCATCAGCGCGGCAATGCCCGGGCGGTGAGTGTGGGAAAGGGCCTTAAGACCCTGGGACACGAAGACCCGGTTTTCTCCGCATAGGGGCATAACATCCGCAACCGTACCCAGGCAGACCATATCCGCGTAGTCCCGCAGGACTGCTTCCTGGCTGCCGCAGATGGCACTTGCCAGCTTAAAGGCAACGCCGACACCGGAGAGCATCCGGTGGGGGTATGTGCAGTCGGGACGGTGGGGGTCCACCACCGCAACGGCATAGGGAAGCGCCTGTTTGCACTCGTGGTGGTCGGTGACGATGAGATCGATGCCCAAATTCCGGCAAAGCTCCGCTTCCTCTACGGCGGTGATGCCGCAGTCTACGGTGACGATGAGCCGGATACCCTGTCCGTGCAGCTGATGGATGGCGATGGGGTTTAAGCCGTAGCCTTCCTCCAGCCGACCGGGGATATAGGGGGTGCAGTGGGCGCCCTCACGGCGCAAAAAGTCCGTGAGCAGGCACGTGGCGGTAACACCGTCCACGTCGTAGTCGCCGAAAACGGCGATTCTTTCGTTTCTTTCGATGGCCAGGCGGATCCGGCTGGCGGCCTTGTCCATATCGGTCATCTTCAGGGGACTGATGAGGGGCGCGTCGCAGCGCAGGCAGGCATTTGCCCGTTCGGGGTCGTTAAGACCTCTTGCGGACAGAACCATTGCCGCAAGGGGAGCGTAACCGCTTCTTACCAGCAGGTTCACACCGTCCATTTCCGGTCGCGCCACATTCCAAATTCCGTACTTCAAAACATTCCACATCCATTATAATAACATTTTCCCAATATTATATCAAAAAACCGCGACAGATACAATACTATAATAGAAAAAATCTCCAAAGCACACAATGATATAGTAGGGGCGGGTCTCGACCCGCCCTCGCCACCACAACGCCCTTACGGTAAGGATGCAGAAAACTGTGGCGAAAAAGAGGGAAAAAGACAGCGATTTATCTTGACAAAAATGGGGAAAGGTAGTAATCTAAACTCGTGTATACAGTGAAATTGGAAACGATTCCAATTTTCAATTTATGGGCAGGAACCCTTCCCGTTCAACCCCATACACTGATATAGGCAAACAATCATTTAAGGAGAATGCCTTATGCGAAAAAGCGGTATTTTGATGCATATTACCTCCCTGCCCAGCCCCTACGGCGTAGGCACTATGGGCAAAGAGGCGTACGCGTTTGTAGATTTTCTGAAAAAGTCCGGTCAGTCCTGCTGGCAGATCCTGCCCCTGACGCCCACCGGCTATGGTGACTCCCCCTATCAGTCCTGCTCTACCTATGCGGGCAACCACTATCTCATCGACCTCGATATGCTGGTGGAGGAAGGCCTTCTGAAGGAGGAGGAGATCCGGGATATCAACTGGGGCGTCCGGGAAGACAGAGCGGATTTTGGTCTTCTGTACCAGAGTAGACTTTCTGTCCTGCGAATCGCTTACAGCCGTTTCGAGGAAAACGAAGACTTCCGGAAGTTCAATTTGGAAAACAGCAGCTGGCTGTCTGACTTCTCCCTGTTTATGGCCCTCAAGGGCAGCCACGGCGGCGCGCCCTGGTTCCAGTGGGAAGAGGACCTCAAGCGCAGAGATCCCGACACCCTCTATAAGGCTCGCAAGGAGCTGAAGGAGGAGATCCGGTTCTTCTGCTTTGTGCAGTATCTGTTCCATAAGCAGTGGGACGCTCTGCGGCAGTACGCCCACGATGCGGGCATCTCCATCATCGGTGATGTGCCCATCTATGTGCCTTACGATTCCTGCGAGGTTTGGGCAAGTCCCGAGCTGTTCCTGCTGGATGAGAATTTGGATCCCGTGTCCGTTGCCGGCTGTCCCCCCGATTGCTTCAATGAGGACGGTCAGCTTTGGGGCAACCCCCTCTACCGCTGGGATGTCCATCACAAGGAAAAGTACGCCTGGTGGATTAGAAGACTTTCTGCTGCCGGCAGCCGTTACGATATGATCCGGCTGGACCATTTCCGTGGCTTTGAAAGCTACTGGGCAGTGCCCTTCGGTGATCCCACCGCAAGAGGCGGCGAGTGGCTGAAGGGTCCCGGCATGGACTTTATCAATGCCATCCGCAAGGGTCTTCCCAATGTGGAGATGATCGCCGAGGACCTGGGCTTCCTGACCCAGGAGGTCATCGACCTGAAGGATCAGTCCGGTTACCCCGGCATGAAGGTCCTGGGCTTTGCCTTTGATTCCCGGGAACCCTCCGAGTACCTGCCCCACACCTATACGGAAAACACTGTCTGCTATACCGGTACCCACGACAATATGACCACCCGCCAGTGGTTCGATACCGCGGAAGAAAGCGCGGTAAAGTATGCGGCAGAGTATATGGCACTGACCGACGAGGAAGGCTATGTTTGGGGCACGATCCGTACCGCGATGCAGAGCGTTTCTGAGCTTTGCGTGGTGCAGATGCAGGATTACCTGGAGCTGGGCGGCGAAGCGAGAATGAACTTCCCCGGCACTCAGACCAGCGACAACTGGACCTGGCGGGCAACCAAGGGTTACATTAACGATGCCCTGGCAGAAAAGATCCTGCGCATGACGCGTCTGTACGGACGACTGGCAATCACCGAAAAGGGAGAATGAAAATGAGCATTAATTGTCTGAATATTCTGAAAATGACCGAGGCAAAGCTGAAGTACACCTACGACGTGTCCTTGCAGGAAGCCTCCGCCGAGGAGCTCCACGAGGCTCTGGGCGAAGCGGTGATGATGGCCATCTCCGACAACTGGAATCACTCCAAGCATACCCGTATGCACAGCCGCAAGGCGTTCTATATCTCTGCCGAGTACCTGGTCGGCCGTCTGGTCTACTCCAACCTCTACAACCTGGGTATCCTGGATGAGATGAAGCAGCTGTTTGCGCAGCACAATGTGGACCTTGCCATCCTGGAAGACATCGAAGATGCCGCTCTGGGTAACGGCGGTCTGGGCAGACTGGCAGCCTGCTTCTTAGACAGCGCCGCCAGCACCGATATCCCCCTGTCCGGCTACGGTCTGCGTTATAAGTTCGGTCTCTTCAAGCAGAGCTTCCACGCCCACGGCGGTCAGAAGGAAAATGCGGACGACTGGTCCAAGTACGGCGACCCCTGGTCCTACCGCCGTTATCACCACACCGTTAAGGTAAAGTTCCCCGACCAGACCGTTCTGGCGGTTCCCTACGATGTTCCTGTTATCGGCTACGGCACCCAGAACATCGGTACGCTGCGTCTGTGGCAGTGCGAGGCAGAGGAAGAACTGGATTTCAATGCCTTCAACGACCAGGATTACCTGCGCGCACTGACCCAGAAGAACCAGGCAGAGGACATCACCCGTGTGCTCTACCCCAACGACTCCACCTGGGAGGGTAAGCGTCTGCGTGTGAAGCAGCAGTATGTGCTGTCTTCCGCATCCCTGCAGGATATGATCCGCGTTTATAAGAGCGTCCACGGCTCCGATATGTCCCACTTTGCGGACAATATTGCCGTCCAGCTCAACGATACCCACCCGGCAATGTCCATTCCCGAGCTGATCCGTCTGCTGATGAAGGAAGGTATGGACTTTGAGCAGAGCTTCCAGATGGCGCAGAAGACCTTCTCCTACACCAACCACACCGTTATGGGTGAGGCGCTGGAGAAGTGGAACCTGGACCTGCTGCGCAGCGTCGTTCCCGAGATCGTGGACATCATCCTGCGCATCGACGAGCGGCTGAAGCGCGAGCATCCCCAGCTGTTCATCGTCCGTGACAATACCGCCCATATGGCAAACCTGTCCATTTATGTGGGCTCTTATGTCAACGGCGTTGCGGAGATCCACTCCCAGATCCTGAAGGACGACTGCTTTAAGGATTGGTATCAGGCCTTCCCCGACCGCTTCCAGAACAAGACCAACGGTGTGACTCCCCGCCGCTGGATGGGCCTGTGCAACCCCGAGCTGACCCAGATGATCAAGTACCGCATCGGCGGCGACTTCCTGAAGGATCTGGACCGGCTGGCAAAGCTGAAGCCCATGATCGACGATGATATGGTGCGTCAGTTCAACGCCATCAAGCGTCAGAAGAAGGAGCAGCTGTGCAAGGTGATCGCTGAGCGTGAGGGCGTGCAGCTGAACCCCGACTTCATGTTCGATGTGCAGGTAAAGCGCCTGCACGAGTATAAGCGTCAGTTGCTCAATGCCATCTCCATCGTGGATATCTACTTCCGCCTGAAGGACGGCTCTTTGAAGGACTTCCAGCCCACCGTTTAGCTCTTCGGCGCCAAGTCCGCTACCGGTTACGCCCGGGCAA
>JAZSAB010000123.1:0-2656 GCA_045601675.1 Faecousia sp. | reverse complement strand
GCTGCCATACAAACAAAGCTGCCCGGCTTCAGATTCAGCTTCTCGGTAAGCTTTGCGGTGTAATCGGCAAGGAACTTGGAAACGCCGCCGGTGAGCTGACCGTTTTCGTCAACCTTGACCCAGCAGACCTTGTTGCCGGTCTGAACTTCCACGTCGTTAAGGAGCTTGTCGATCCACTTGCGGCCCTGGTTGAAATCATCCACAGCCACGGCCTTGACGGTAGCGTTCTGGAAGGGGCCGAAGGCGCAGCTATTTACCTCTGCGGTGATGTCCTGGACCTCCAGGTCGATACGCAGGTCGGGCTTGTCGGAGCCGTAGCGCTCCATGGCTTCGTTAAAGGGAATGTGGCGCCAGGGCCAGGGAGAAACGCGGCTGTACTTGCCGAAGTTCTGGAACACGGGACCCAGCACCTCTTCCAGAGTGGTCAGCACGTCGTTCTGGGTGGCGAAGGCCATTTCCATATCCAGCTGATAGAACTCGCCGGGAGTACGGTCAGCACGGGCGTCCTCATCACGGAAGCAGGGGGCGATCTGGAAGTAGCGGTCAAAGCCGGAGGTCATCAGCAGCTGCTTAAACTGCTGGGGAGCCTGGGGCAGTGCATAGAACTTACCGGGGTGATTTCTGGCAGGAACCAGATAGTCACGGGCGCCCTCGGGAGAGGAGCTGGTAAGGATGGGGGTGGTGATCTCCAGGAAACCCTTTTCGGTCATCGCTGCGCGGATAGCCGCAACCACCTGGCAGCGCAGGATAATATTCTGCTTCACAGCGGGGTTACGCAGGTCAAGATACCGATACTTCAGACGGGTATTTTCCTCTGCGTCCTTACTCTTATTGATCTCAAAGGGCAGCTGGTTATGACGGCACTTGCCCAGGATCTCGATTTTTTCGGGCACGACCTCGATTTCACCGGTGGCCTGCTTCAAATTCTTGCTCTCACGCTCACGGACTGTGCCGGTAACGGAAATGGTGGATTCTTTATTGACAGACTTGATGATCTGCATCATATCCTCAGAGTCCACAACGATCTGGGTGGTGCCGTAGTAGTCACGCAACACAACAAAAGCGAAGTTTGCGCCCACCTCACGGACATTCTCCATACAACCGACTAAGGTCACTTTCTTTCCTGCATCGGCAAGGCGCAGCTCGCCGCAGGTATTGGTTCTGGATTGGAACATTTGACTATCCCCTTATTTCTATAAATTCGTTCCCTTATTCTCTCATAAAAGCCCGAAAAAGTCAATCATTACCGTTATTTTCGTTTTTTGCATTTGCAAAATTCACAAATTTCCGCATTTTCGGTGATTTTTTATGTGAATACTATGAAAAGTTGAAAAAAATATGATTTTTTCATTGATTTTACAGGGACTTTGGCTTACAATAGGCAAGGTGGTGAACTTTTGGAAATTTGTTAGGATTTGAGGTGCCCGGTTATGCTGAATATTGTTCTTGTAGAGCCGGAAATTCCCCAAAACTGCGGCAACATTGCCCGCACCTGCGCCGCCACCGGCTGCAGACTGCATCTGATCAGACCTTTGGGGTTTGATATTTCTGAAAAAGCGGTGAAAAGAGCCGGCCTTGACTACTGGCATCTTGTAGAGGTTTTTGACTACGAAAACCTGGATGACTTTTTCGCAAAGAATGATGTAAAGCAAATGTGGTGTCTTTCCACCAAAGCCCCCAAAAGCTACACCCAGGCAAATTTTGAGGATGACTGCTACCTGTTCTTCGGCAAGGAAACAAAAGGTCTGCCGGAGGATTTTCTGGAGGCTCACCGGGAAAGCTGCATCCGCCTGCCTATGCGTGAGGTTGCCCGGAGTCTGAATTTAAGCAACTCCGTTGCCATTACTGTATATGAGGCTTTGCGGCAGCTGGATTTTCCTCACCTGCAGGATTATGGAAAAATGCGGATGTGACAAGCGTTGCGTCCCTATAAATATGGAGGAATCAAGATGAACTACAACAAGAAGTCCATTGAGGATATTGAGGTAGCCGGTAAGCGCGTGCTGTGCCGCTGCGACTTCAATGTTCCCACCAAAGACGGCAAGATCACTTCTGATAAGCGTATCGTTGCCGCTATGCCCACCATCGAGTACCTGGTAAACAAGGGTGCTAAGGTGATCCTCTGCTCCCATATGGGTAAGCCCAAGGGCGAATGGAAGCCTGAGCTGAGCCTGAAGGTGGTTGCTGACCGCCTGTCTGAGCTGCTGGGCAAGGAAGTCATTATGGCTGCCGATGTTGCCGGCGAAGATGCCAAGGCTAAGGCTGCCGCGCTGTCTGACGGCGATGTAATGCTCCTGGAGAACACCCGTTACATCAAGGGCGAGACCAAGAACGATCCCGAGCTTTCCAAGGATCTGGCTTCTATGGCTGATATTTTTGTAAACGATGCTTTCGGTACCGCTCACCGCGCTCACTCCTCTACTGCCGGTGTTGCTGACTACCTGCCTGCTGTTTCCGGTTACCTGGTGCAGAAGGAAGTCGCTATTATGGGTAAGGCTCTGGCCGCTCCCGAGCGTCCCTTCGTTGCCATCCTGGGCGGCGCAAAGGTCTCCGACAAGCTGAATGTTATCAATAACCTTCTGGAGAAGGTGGATACCCTGATCATCGGCGGCGGTATGGCATTTACCTTCCTGGCTGCCCAGGGCTACTCCGTTGG
>JAZSAB010000122.1:0-6657 GCA_045601675.1 Faecousia sp. | reverse complement strand
TACCATTCCAACACTCTCGCAAGTGCTAAAGTATTATATCCCTCAAATGGAAATTTGTCAATAGTTTTTCGGAACAATATCATATAGTTGTTTTTGCGGTCATGTTGTGATATAGTAACAAAAATGATGGAGGTGAGGGTATGCCCCGTTTTTTCGTTCCGGAGGGAACGCTTATTGCTGATACTTTGATGCTGACCGGCGAAAATGCCGATCATGCCCGGGTTCTCAGGCTTAAGCCCGGTGAGATCGTGACATTATGTGACGGCAGGGACACGGAGTGTATTTGCAGAATTGAATCCGCAGATGCTGGTAGTTTTGTGCTACAGGTCATTGAGAGAGGAACGCCTTCCACAGAGGCGTCTGTAAAGGTAAGCGTTTATATGGCGTTTTCCAAGGGAGATAAACTTGAGCATGTGATCCAAAAAGCGACGGAATTGGGAGCTTACGAGATTGTTGCGTTTCCCTCTGCAAGGTGTGTTTCACGACCGGATGAAAAGAGCCTTAAGAAAAAGCTGGAACGATGGCAGAAAATCGCAGCTTCTGCGGCTGAACAATCGGGACGGGGTTTGATTCCCCAGGTTGTGACACTTTCGAGTTATAAAGAGGCGCTTCAGCGAGCAGCAAAGGCGGATCTTTCCATACTCTTCTATGAAAACGAACACAGCACCACACTTCACCAGGCGCTTACTTGCAGCCGATTCCAAACGGTCAGTCTTTTGACCGGACCGGAGGGCGGTCTGGAAGAAAGCGAAGTGGAAAAGGCGAGGGAAGCAGATCTTAAGATCTGCACCTTGGGCAGCAGGATCCTGCGCTGCGAGACCGCACCTCTTTGTGCCCTTTCCGCGGTCATGTATCATTGCGGTGAATTCTAAAATAGAAAGGAGGACCGATGGTCCTCCTTTTCTTATTCTGCGGTTTCTTCTGCCGGCACATCAACGGGCGTATAAGTTTGGTCAAACTTGTAGGAAATCAGATATGTTGCATTGTCAATATTGTGAGTGCCTTCATAGGTCATACCGGCTGCCACGGGCAGTCCGGTGCCGGACTGAACCGTAAGATAGCATTTCATGGCCTTGTTCTCGATCTTATCAGACACGCTCTCCAGGAATGTGGGGTCATTATACAGGGTCTGGCTGATGTTGGACCGGATAATGTCTGCCATTTCCTTGGTGGCATTAAATGTGATAGTCATCTTATCGGATTTTGAGAGATTTGCTTCATTGAGATACTGAGGAAGGAGGATGTTGCCGAGAAGGATATCCTGGCAGTACTTCCGCATTGACTGCGCGGTAACTCCTTCCACAGCATTGGGTTTTTCATTATCAACGGTGACGGTATATTGACCACCGGAAAACTTCTCTACCTGCTTCATTACAGAGGGCTTGCTGTCGCGGCTGGCATCCGTCTGAGTAACCTGCGTACTTACATCCGCCTGGAATGTTTCATCTTGCCCCCGCATGCTCAGCTCTGTGGTTTGGGTGCGTTTCAGACCAAAGGCGTCGCTAACGGTTACAGTCTGCGTTTCAGAGTCTATATTGACAGCCTGCTGGAGAAATGCGCAGGCGCTTTCGAGGATCTCCGGTGATTGAATGGAGGAAATGCGCATGCAATCTATTTCATTGGGAATCGTGGTGTCCACGGGGGTCGCATCCTGTGGTGTGGCGGTAACAGTTTGGGTGAGCTGTGTGCCGTCGATATCCGTGGTAAGCGTATATCCCATTTCATAAAGCTCACCGGCTTCACTGAGAACAACATAACCATTTGCCGCTATGAATGTTCCTTCGGAGGAGATCCAAGATTCAGCTTGTGTCGGATCCTGGAAGGAAACACGGAGCGCTCCGTCCGCTTTTTCCACTGAAACGGTCTTGTAGAGTGTGGGATCAATGATGAAATAGGGCGCAAGACTACCGGAAATCTCATCAAAAGCGCAGGCAGAGGAGAAGTTTCCGTCCTCCATCATAAGGAAGGCAATACCGTTTTGGTAATGCTTGCTTTGAACATACTCCAAGTTGCCGATCGTGATCGTTTCTTTTGCGGAGAGCTCCGGCTGTTCACTATTGAATGCGCTGCAGGAAATCTTCTGCGAACGGGACTCGGTGAAAATCTCACTGCCAACTTTGATTTGCTTTTCCACAGTTGCGGTCAGGTGGTAAGTACCTGCGGTTTCCATATTCTTGTATGCTGCGCTGAGCTGTTGGAGCGCGATTTCTTCCAGCGGGATCTCCGGCTCTTTTTCGGCGCATCCGAAGAGAAGTGTCGCGATCAGTAGTAAGATGGCGATTCGTAACGATGCCTTCATAAATATCTCCTTGTTGTGGCATTTATGTAAGATAACGCATACAATTATGCCCCATTTCATTGTAAAAGTCAAGAAATATGAATAACGCCCTCTGTGTGGAAACAGAGGGCGTTTAGTCAATCTGTAGTAGGCTTTGCGGAAACGATCTTGTTTTTGTCGAGCTTTACACTATAAAAATAGATAGCAGTAATTGCGCTGCACAGGAGCCAGCCGGCGGGATAGGACATGGCAATGGGGATGATCTCGTTGCAGATTTTTGCCATGGTATAGAGATATACCTGCCGGAACAGAACGAACGAGGACAGCATAATGACCATTGGCGCCCGGCTATTGCCTGCACCCCGCAGTCCGCTTGCGTATACCTGATTGAAGCAGCATAACAAATAGAAGGGGGAAAGGGTACGCAGGAAAAGCGTTCCAAACTCCACAACTTCAGGCTTTTTATTGAGGAAGTGTACGATCTCCGGCGCAAAAATGAGTACCGGTATCATTAAAACACAAGTGGATGCCAGCGAAAGCAACAGGGCGCAGTGGACGCCTTTCTTCGCTCTTGCCACATCACCCTTACCCAGGTTTTGCCCTACAAATGTGCTTGCTGCCATTGAAATCGACTGCATAGGCAGGAACAGGAGCTGATCTACCTTTGCGTAGGAAGTCCAGCCGGACATACAGTCGGGTGAAGCTCTGCCAATGTCAAAATGTGTGATATAGGACTGCACAAAAACGTTGGAGAAGGAGGTGACACCCATCTGCAGAGCAGCAGGTGTTCCAATTTTCAGAATATTTAGCAGAATATTCTTATCAAATCCCAATTTGCTAAATGAAAGCTTAATGCAGCTATCCGAACGTATCAGAGCGATGAGTACCAACACTGCGGAAATGCACTGTGAAATGACGGTTGCCAGCGCAACACCGAAGACATCCATATCGAATGCAATCACAAATACCAGGTCGAGGACTGTGTTGAGAATCGCGCAGACCAAGAGGTAGTAGAAAGGTCGCTTGGAATCACCAACCGCCCGGAGAATGCCAGCGCCCATATTATAGAGCATGAGTCCAATCAGACCGGAAAAGTACACGGTTAGATAAAGGGTCGCTTCATCCGTTGCATCCTTATGAAGTTTAACAATGTCCAGCATATAGGGTACGATACAGAGACCCGCAGCAGTCATTACAATAGCCAGCACCAAGGTAAGCGTGACGGCAGTGTGTACTGCACGATTCACACGGTCAAACTGCTTTGCGCCGTAATACTGGCTGATTACCACACCTGCGCCGGAGGCAAGACCGGAAAAGGAGCCAATCAGCATATTTATAATCGGCGTAATGGCACCGACTGCGGAGTATGCAGTGTTGCTGACATAGTTGCCAAGGACCCAGGTATCCACAGTATTGTATAGCTGCTGAAACAAGTTTCCTATGAGTAGGGGCAGTGCAAAGCCAATGATGTGGAGTGCAATGCTGCCCTGGGTCATATCAATGTCGTATTTATTTGTGGACAGTCGCCTTGCCCGATGAAGAAGCGCAGACATAATCAACATCTCTTATCTATTCGTGATGGTCCTATTGTAGCATTAAAAATCATGCATCGCAAGAATATTTACGAAAATCGTCATTTTCCGATAAGCATAGGCTGAATCTGGATGCCTTTTAGCGCAAGGTCGAGCGTTACAGGTATTTGGTTAAAATCTGCAACGATACTTGCGGGCTTTGCCTTGGGGTTATCCTGACCAAAGGGAACGAAATAGTAGTGCTTTCTTCCCAGTAGCCTGCCAATGTTCTCAGCTGCGCCGGCGAGCGCATCGTTTGTGGATATGGCGACGATAATCGGTCTTCCGTTTCTCAGGTGACTCTTCGCCGCCATGGTTACCGGTCCGTCAGCAATACAATGCGAGAGCTTTGCCAGGGTGTTTCCGGTGCATGGTGCAATGATCAGCGCATCCAAAAGCTTTTTCGGTCCGATAGGTTCCGCCCGTTCAATGGAACATATTGGCGCTTTTTGGCAAATTGTCTCTGCGTGTCGTATGTGTTCCTGCGCAGTGCCGAAACGACTGTCGATGGTGTAAGCGTTGTGTGAGAAGATCGGAATCACATTATGCGATTTTGCGATCTCCTCCATTGCGGGAAACACATCTGCAAAGGTGCAGAATGAACCGCACATCGCAAAACCGATGTTCAAGAGATCACATCCTTTATCCGATGATTCGATGAATGGTTTGCGCAATTAGCTTTCCGGAACTTGCAGGCGCCTCTTTCGACGGAAGACCTCTTGCGCTGATGATGTTCTCACCGATAAGTCCGGGTGTACTTGCAAGCTCAATTGCAAGCGTATCATTGTTATTTACACTCAGCACCGGTTCCGGTGAAGTGTTGAATATAATGTCGTATTTTGCGCTACTCATATTAAAGGAGTCTTCTGTTTGGTATCCCATTGCCGAAAGGATCGCTCTGTCCCCGGACTTCCTTGTGGCAACCGTAACGATACACCCCAGATCCTTTAGTAGTACCGATAGACACTTGCCGATCCGTCCCCATCCTATAATAAGAATGCGGCAGTCTGGTAGGATCGCCCTGGAGTGACGCAGAGCCACTTTTAGGGCGCAGTGCGCGGTGATCGCGGCGTTGTCCGCCAAATACTGTCCATCTTTCAAAAGATCAATCTTTTTGTAATCTGATAGAAGTGGGTGATCGAGATTACCGCCGACTATGGTTACGGTTTTCGGGAACACTTCCAGTAGTTTTTCCAGTTTTGTTCCGCCTTTTACTGCTCCATCGGCATCAAAGCTCGGAACCGGGAGCAAAAGGTGTGATACATCGGGCGTAGGGCAGGGGAGGAATGTGTATCCCAGTTCAGAAAGGTTGGTTGCAGCATAATTCATTGCATCTGTGCGGCCGTATCGGTAAAAAAGGATTCTTTTCATAATTAGCCTCCCTCCATGACAGATTATGTTGTTTCTGTGCGGTGGGTGCTTGATTTTCTGCCGTCTTTCGGTATAATATTATTAGAGGTGATTTTGTGAAACGACTTGGTTTTATCCACGATATGATGGATGTTAAAATATTGGTTCTTTATGTTATGTCCCGTGCAACATATCCGATGACAATTCAGGAAATCTATGAGGTTTGCTATCAGGATGAATGTCTGAGCTATTTTGATGTCTGTACGGCTGTGCCCGAAATGGTTTCTTCCGGACATTTGAAGACGCTGGAAGATGATCGCTATGTAATCACGGAGAAAGGTCGCCAGGACGGAGAGCTGACAGAAGATGACATCGCATATACCGTAAAGCGGAAAGCCGAGAATGCAATCTCCCGTTTCAACCGTCAGATTCGTCGCAGCAGCATGATTAAGACCCAGATCCTTCCCCGTGATAACGGTGAGTATTCCGTTATTATGTCTTTGGACGACGAGTCTGGCAACCTTATGACCCTTGAGCTTGTCGCGCCGAACCAGCGGCAGGCAACGCGCCTTGCAAAACTCTTTGAAAGCAAGGCGGAAAATGTCTACAACTTAACAATGATGGAACTTCTTGACAGTGAGGATGATTTGGACGATTAATCCTTGTCAACCTCTATATAATATGGTATAATAAATACACACCGGAGCACCGGTGAAAAACGAAAGGAGTTGCCGCATATGAAATTCCAATTTAGTGAGAAGAAAGTCAAGCTGCCTGAGAACGTCCACGCCTACGCCGAGAAAAAAGTAATGAAGCTGGCACGGTTCTTTGAGGAGGATGCGGAAGCACTTGTCGTATTTTCTGTCGAAAAGAACCGTAACAATGTAGAGCTTACGGTTCACGGTGCAGGTACCTGGTTCCGCGCACGAGAGAGCACTTCCGATATGTTCGCGTCCATCGACTCTGCGGTGGCTACCATTGAAGGTCAGATCCGCAAGAACAAGACCCGTCTTGCCCGGCGTCTTCGCCAGGATGCGTTTACCCGCGCTGTTGAGGAGACCTCCTTTGCAAATGACGATACTGAGGATGAACTCAAGATCGTCCGCAAGAAGCAGTTCTACTTCAAGCCCATGACCCGTGAGGAAGCAATTATGCAGATGAACCTGCTGGAGCATTCCTTCTTCGCTTTCCGTGATGAGGATAACGGTGGCAGTTTCGCTGTCGTATATCGCAGAAATGACGGGGACTACGGCATCATTGATGACGTAGGCTGACCGAAAAATGAAAGTGTGAGGGCCTCTTCGGAGGTCCTCTGTTTTTCTATCAAAAAAATATGAAAATATTCGAAAAAGTTCTTGACAAAGGGGAAGTGGTGTGGTACTCTTATAAAGCTCACCGCACGGCGGTGGGAGCTGTACCTTGTAAATTGAATAACGCAAAGACGAACAAGTAACACCT